>DAHUXO010000136.1 GCA_027307095.1 Betaproteobacteria bacterium
GCCAGCTTGACGCGCTGCGCCTCGCCGCCCGACAGCGTGGTCGCCGACTGGCCCAGCGTGATGTAGCCCAGCCCCACGTCGAGCAGCGTCTGCAGCTTGCGTGCGACCGAAGGCACCGGCTCGAAGAACGCGTAGGCCTGCTCGACCGTCATCGCCAGGACCTCGTGGATGTTGCGGTCTTTGTACCGAATCTCGAGGGTCTCGCGGTTGTAGCGCTGGCCATGGCAGATGTCGCAGGGCACGTAGATGTCCGGCAGGAAGTGCATCTCGACCTTGATCAGGCCATCGCCCTGGCAGGCTTCGCAGCGCCCGCCCTTGACGTTGAATGAAAAACGCCCCGGGCCATAGCCGCGCTCGCGCGCCTCCTTCACCTGCGAGAAGAGCTCGCGGATCGGCGTGAACAGTCCGGTATAGGTCGCTGGGTTGCTGCGCGGCGTGCGCCCGATCGGACTCTGGTCGACGCTGATCACCTTGTCGAAATGCTCGAGGCCGTCGATCTCGCGGTACGGCGCGGGCTCTTCCGAGCTGTCGTAGAGATGGCGCGCGACCGCGTGGTAGAGCGTGTCGTTGATCAGTGTCGACTTGCCGGATCCGGAAACACCGGTGACGCAGACGAACAGCCCGACCGGCAACTCCAACGTCACGTCGCGCAGGTTGTTGCCCGCGGCGCCGGCGATCGTCAGCATCCGCTCGCGGTCCGCCACCTGCCTGCGCACGGGTACGGGAATCTCGCGCCGGCCCGCCAGGTACTGGCCGGTCAGCGAATGCGTCGCGCGCTTAATCTCCTCCGGCGTGCCCTGCGCGACGACCTGTCCGCCGTGCTCACCCGCGCCCGGGCCCATGTCGACGACGTAGTCGGCGGACAGGATCGCATCCTGGTCGTGCTCGACGACGATGACGGTGTTGCCGAGGTCGCGCAGGTGCTTGAGGGTCGCGAGCAGGCGGTCGTTGTCACGCTGATGCAGTCCGATCGACGGCTCGTCGAGGACGTACATGACGCCCGTCAGCCCCGAGCCGATCTGCGACGCGAGGCGGATGCGCTGCGCCTCGCCGCCCGACAGCGTCTCGGCAGAGCGGTCGAGCGACAGGTAATCGAGGCCGACGTTGTTCAGGAAATTGAGCCGGGAGACGATCTCCTTGATGATCCTGTCGGCGATCGCGGCCTTGTGGCCAGGCAGCGTCAGATGCCCGAAGTAGCGCATCGACTCCTTGAGCGGCCACGCGGACATCTCGAAAATCGCTCGGGCGTCCTCGCCCTCCCCGACCTTGACGTTACGCGCTTCCCGCTTCAGCCGCGTGCCTTCGCATTCCGGGCAGGGCTTGTTGTTCAGGTATTTCGCGAGCTCCTCGCGCACCATGACGCTGTCGGTTTCGCGATAGCGGCGCTCGAGGTTGGGGACGATGCCCTCGAACGGGTGCTCGCGCGTCGTCGGCTTGCCGCGATCGGAGATGTAGGTGAACGGGATCTTCTCGTCGCCCGAGCCGTAGAGGACGATGTTCTGCACGCGCTCGGGCAGCTTCGCGAACGGCTTGTCGACGTCGAAGCCCAGGTGCTTCGCGAGCCCCTGCAGCATCTGGAAATAGAACTGGTTGCGCCGGTCCCAGCCGCGGATCGCCCCCGAAGCAAGCGACAGCTGGGGAAACGCGACGACCCGCTTGGGGTCGAAGAAATTGATCGAGCCCAGGCCGTCGCAGCGCGGGCAGGCGCCGACCGGGTTGTTGAACGAGAATAGCCGCGGCTCGAGCTCGGACAGCGAGTAGTTGCAGATCGGGCACGCGAACTTGGCCGAGTACAGGTGCTCGGTGCCGGTGTCCATTTCCACTGCGATCGCGCGTCCGTCGCCGTGACGCAGCGCGGTTTCGTAGGACTCGGCGAGCCGCTGCTTGAATTCGGGGTGCACCTTCAGGCGGTCGACGACGACCTCGACCGTGTGCTTGGAGTTCTTGGCGAGCTTCGGCACCGCATCGATCTCGCAGACCTTGCCGTCTACGCGCACACGCACGAAGCCCTTGGCGCGCAACTCGGCGATGAGCTCGAGCTGCTCGCCCTTGCGGTTTACGACGGCCGGCGACAGGATCATCAGTCGCGTGTCCTGGGGCATGGCAAGAGTCGCGTCGACCATCTGCGAGATCGTCATCGATGCGAGCCTCTGCTCGGGATGGTTGACGCAATACGGGTCGCCGACGCGCGCGAAGAGCAGCCGCAGGTAGTCGTGGATCTCGGTGACCGTTCCCACCGTCGAGCGGGGGTTGTGCGAAGTCGCCTTCTGCTCGATCGAGATCGCAGGGGACAGGCCCTCGATCAGGTCGACGTCGGGCTTTTCCATCAGCTGCAGGAACTGGCGCGCGTAGGCCGACAGCGACTCGACATAGCGGCGCTGCCCTTCGGCATACAGCGTGTCGAAGGCCAGCGAGCTCTTGCCCGAACCGGACAGCCCGGTGATGACGATCAGCCGATGCCGCGGGAGGTCGAGATTCAGGTTCTTGAGATTGTGCGTACGCGCGCCGCGGATGCGGATCTGTTCCATGCGAGCTCTGTGCAATTCGCCGCCGACGCGGGGAGGACGAGTACCGCCCGCCGCTGCGCATCGGGCCTCGTCCGAAGGACCTAGGGCGAGGAAGGCAACCTGCTAGTATATTGCGTTTCGCGAGTTCGTTTCCCGCACCCGCATGGGTGCCAGATGGGGGCGCCTGCGCGCACGATCAATCACCCGCATCGCTCAAGGACAACGGCAATGGCCTCGGTCAACAAAGTGATTCTTCTGGGCAATCTCGGTCGCGACCCCGAGACCCGCTACACGACGGACGGCGGTGCAGTTACCAACCTGAACATCGCGACGTCCGAGCAGTGGAAGGACAAGAGCGGCGAGAAGCAGGAGCGCACCGAATGGCACCGCGTCGTCCTGTTCGGCCGCACCGCCGAGATCGCCGGCGAATACCTGAAAAAAGGCCGCTCGGTCTACATCGAGGGCAGGCTCCAGACGCGCAAGTACACCGACAAGGATGGCGTCGAGAAGTATTCGACCGAGATCGTTGCCGATCGCATGCAGCTGATCGGAGGTGCGCGCGAAGGCGGCGGCGGAGGTGCCGACGTCGAGTTCAATGCCGGGACCTCATCGGGCGGTGGCAGCGGTGGCGGTGGCGGTGGCGGTGGCGGACGGCGCGAATCGTCGGGCAGCTCCGGCAGCGGTGCCGCCAAGGGTGGCGGC
>DAHUXO010000144.1 GCA_027307095.1 Betaproteobacteria bacterium
GGCAGGTCCGGCTTCAATGCCAGCGCCGTGCGCTCGCTGTCGATCGCGCCGGCGTAGTCCTTGAGTGCCGCCTGCGCCTGTGCCAGCCGCAGGTAGGTCAGCGGGTTCTGCGGCTGCAGCAGGATGAGCTTCTTGAACGACTCGCCCGCCTCGTTGTACTGCCCCGCGACGAGCTGCGTCGCCCCGACGGCCTCGGTCAGCTGCGGGTTGCCGGGAATAGCCGCCAGCGCGGCCTGTGCGGTCGCCACCGCGCCCTTGACGTCCCGTTGCCGCTCCTCGAACGCGATCAGCGCGAGGCGCGGGGCGGGCGACGCGGGACTGGCCGCGATCGCTTTCTCGATCGTCTTCCGGATGTCGTCGGGCGAAGCCCCGGACACACCCTGAAGTTCCGCGAGGGCGAGCAGCACCGGCCCGTTCTTCGGGTCCTTCGCGAGGATTTTGTCATAGCGGTCGCGGGCCGCCTGCACGTCGCCGCGCTGCAGGTCGATGATCGCCAGGTTGCGTGCGGCGGGCAGGAAATCGGGTTGAAGCGCCAGCGCCTTCTCGAAGCTCGCCTGTGCATCCTTGAGATCGCGCTTGGCGAGATAGACGAGTCCGCGCAGGCTCTGCACGAACGCCGCCTTCGGCTGCTTCTTCTCCAGGACATCGGTATCGGCCAGGGCCTTGTCGTATTCCCGGCGCTGCATGTGGGCGCTGAACAGCGCCATGTCGGCCTGGGACGCCGACGAATCCTTGGCTGCCAGCGATTCGAGGTCGCTGAAGCCGCGCGCGCTGTCTCCGGCCGCGAGCCGCACCTGGGCGAGACGCACCTCGCTCCCGACGTTGTTCTTGTCGAGGGCGTTGGCCTGTTCGTACGCGCGCTCGGCGAGCGCCGTATCGCCGGATGCCAGATACGCTTCGCCGGCGATCCGCAGGAGTACCGGATTGTCGGGGTAACGCTGCAGCGCGGGCGCCAGCGCATCGACCGCCTGCTGCGGACGCCCGGTCCGCAGATAGAGCAGCGCAAGCAGGCGCCGCACGCTCGGATCGGCCGGGGCCTTGGCCATCACCCTGCGCAGCGAATCCTCGGCCGATGCGTAGGAGCCGAGTTGGTAGTCGATCATGCCCGACAGGAACAGGCCGGGGAGGTTGTCCGGCTGTGCCGCCAGGATCCGCTGCACCTGCTCGCGCGCGTGCGCGTTGTCGCCTTGCACCGCCGAAAGCAGCGCGTCCGAGTAGACGGTGCGCAGATCGCCCGGTGCCAGCTCCTTCATCTTTGCAAGCTGCGCCTTGGCGGCGTCGAGCTTGCCGCCCTGCAGCGCGTACGAGAACGATGCCGAGCGCGCGACGATCGACTTGGGATTCGAGTCGACCGCGTGCTGGAGAGCGGCCTGCGCATCGGCACCCTTGCCTTCGGCGGTGTCGAGCTCGGCCTTCATCAGCAGGGCCCCGACATCGTCGGGCGAACTCTTCAGTGCCTTGTCCACGAACTCCCGCACCGCGGGCACGCCGATGCCGCTCTGCGCCGCGAGCTGCGCCTCGAGCAGCAGCGCCCGCACATTGGCCGGCTGGTCGGCGAGCGCAGCATCGGCAAGCTCCTTCGCGCGCTTGGCATTTCCCTGTGCCAGCGTCGCCGTCGCCAGCGCCACGTTCATCTCCGAGCGCGGCCCCGGCGCGTCCAGCTTGCGATCGCCGAGCTCGCTGGTCAGCTCCTTGTACTTGCCTTGGGCACCCAGAGCCTGGGCCAGCACCGGATACGCCTGATCACCGGGAGCGTGGGCATCGATCGCCTTCCGCACCTCGGTCTCGGCGCCCACGGCATCGCCGGTCGCGAGCAGCGATTTCGCAAGCAGCAGGCGCGCCTCGGCGTTGTCCGGCGCCTTCTGCAGGGCGTTCTTGAGCTCGATGATCGCCGCCTTGTAGTCGGACTTGGCGAGGTACGCGTTCGCCGAGGCGATGTAGGAGGCTGGGTCGTTGCGCGCGCATCCCGCCGCCACAGCAACGGCGAATGCCGCCACAATTGCGAGGCGCAGGGGTCGGGATTGGAGGCCGGTCATGAGGGGTCCTTGAAGTGGTGGTGCCGGCCCGCTACTTGAGGCCGAACCGATGCATCAGATCGTAGAGTGTCGGGCGGCTGACACCGAGCATCTCGGCCGCCTTGCTCAGGTTGCCGTTGACGCGGCCGAGCACGCGCAGCAGCGCGTTCTTCTCCGCGACCTCGCGCACCTGCCGGAGGTTCAGGGCATCCCCATCCGCATTCGCCGCGCCCAGCCCGATGTCACCGGCCCCGATGCTCGCCCCGTCGGTCATGATGACGGCGCGTTTGATCACGTTCTCGAGCTCGCGCACGTTGCCGGGCCACGCATGCGCGTCGATCGCCTCGATCGCGTCCGGCAATAGCGTCATCGCGGGGCGCCGCTGTTCCGCGGCGAATTTGCGCACGAAGTTGTGGGCGAGCAGCGCCGCATCCCCATGCCGGTCGCGCAGCGGGGGAACGTCGATGACGATCTCGGCCAGGCGATAGTAGAGGTCCTCCCGGAACCTGCCGTGCTTGATCTGGTCCTCGAGACTCTGATGGGTCGCGCAGACGATGCGGACGTCGACCGGAATCTCGTTGCGGCCGCCGATGCGCTCGATCACGCGCTCCTGCAGGAAACGCAGCAGCTTCGCCTGCAGCGCCGTCGGCAGGTCGCCGATCTCGTCGAGGAACAGCGTGCCACCGCTGGCGGTCTCGATCTTGCCCAGGGTCTGCTTGACGGCGCCGGTGAACGCACCTTTCTCGTAGCCGAACAGCTCGCTTTCGAGAAGGGTGTCGGGGATCGCCGCGCAGTTGATGGCGACGAAGCGTTCCCTGCGCCGCGGTGAAAGATCGTGCAGCGCCCGGGCCAGCAGCTCCTTGCCGGTTCCCGAGTCGCCGAGGATCAGGACGGTGGCCGAGGTCGGTGCCACCTTCTCGATCGTCCGGCAGATGCGCAGCATCGCCGGGTCGCGGGTGATGATCCCGGCCATCGCGGGCGATTCCTGCGCGGACTGCAGGCGCTCGTTTTCGGCCTGAAGGTCGTGGACCCGGAATGCGCGCTCGATTGCCCAGGTCAGCAGCTCGGGCTCGAACGGCTTGGTGCAGAAATCGTGCGCGCCGAGGCTGATGGCCTTCAACGCATTGGCGCGGTCGTTCTGACCCGTCAGCACGATCACCTTGGTCCCCGGCGCCAGCGCGCGGATTTCCTCCAGCAGCTTGAGTCCCTCGGCGGGGTCGTCGGGCTGCGGTGGAAGGCCCAAGTCCATCGTGACGACGGCGGGCTCATAGCGGCGCAATTGGGCGATGGCACCCTCGCGGTCGCTCGCGACGACCGTCTCGTACCCGTCGAACGCCCACTGCATCTGCTTCTGCAGCGCCGGATCGTCCTCGACGATCAGCAGGGGCCTGCGCTCGTCGGTCATGTCGCGGGCTCCCGGATGGCCGGCGGGGCGGGCGCATCGGCGGCCTGGACCAGCGGCAGCCGCAGGAAGACGCAGGTTCCCTCGCCCGGCTCGCTCTCGACGGCGATGCCCCCTCCCAATCCGATCACGTATTGGGAGCTCTCGTAGACGCCGATCCCCATTCCGGTGGCCTTGGTCGTCTGGAAAGGCTTGAACAGGCGCTCGCGGACGAAATCGGGCGTCATGCCGACTCCGCGGTCACGGACCTCGAGGACGGCGCGGTCGCCATCGCGTCCGAGCCTCACGCGAACCTGCCGGGGAGGGGAACTCGCATCGATTGCGTTCTGGATAAGATGCCCAATCACATGCTCCAAGCGATCTTCGTGCCCGACGGCCATGACCGCCGCGGCTGCCTCGAGGACGACGCTGGTCTGCGGACCGGTCTTGGCCGCACAAACGCGTCGCGCCACCGCCTCGAGATCGACCGGACGCGGATTATCCACGGGGGTGGCACCCACGCGCAATTGCAGCATCAGGCCATTCATCCGGTCCACCACGTGCTCGACCGTTGCCAGCATGTCGGCCTGGAACTCGGGATTGTCCCGGTGGCGCTGCGCGTTCTTGAGCATCAGGCTGAGCTGCGACACCAGGTTCTTGAGGTCGTGGACGACGAACGCCGACATCCGGTTGAAGGCGTCGAACTTGCGCGCCTCGAGCAGCGATTCCGTCGCGCGCATCTGCCCAAGGAAGCTCGCAGCCTGGCGACTCGCTGTCTTCAGCAGGTCGCGCACCTCCCAGTCGAGCTCGATCGGCGTGCGCGGCGTCGCCAGCACCACCATGCCGAGGAGGTCGGCTCCCGACATCAGCGGAACGACGATCGACGCCGACGGAAAATCCGCGAGCCATGCCGGCATCGCCAAGCCCTCATAGCGGGAGGGATGGTCGCGGAACTCGGCGACGTCGACGATCCAGCCGGTACGCAACAGGAACGTCGCCAGCGCCCCGTCGGCCGGCTCCACACCTGCTGACGCCGACGCGTTCCACCTCGCGGCCTGCGCGTAGCCGTGCAACTCGCCCCTCAACCACAGCGCGCCACCCGGACTCTCGACCAGGTCGGCGAGTGCGACGATCGCGCGCTCCTGAACGCTCTGCGTCGATCCTTCCGTCGACAGGGTGCGGGTGAAGTTCAGCCATTCCTCGCGGTAGTCGTAGCGATACGAGAAGAAATGCTTGCTTACGAAGACCTTGAGGCCGGACCGGAAGCGGCCCGAGGTGGCCGCGAGTACGGCGAACAGCGCCGCGCCGAACAGCAGCTCGATCTGCAGCGCCCGCCCCCAGTCACCGCCGAAATAACGGACGAAATAGCCGGCGGCGGCAACCGCCAGCAGAAACGTGCCCGAGATGAGCAGCGCCGAAGAGTGGAACACCGCCCGGCGCGACAGGTGCAGGTCGACGGTCCATCCGGTGTTGCGCGCCGTCGCGATGGCCAGGAACGGGATCACCAGCGCATTGGCCAGTCCGCGCGAAACCCAGACCACCGGATCGAGCCGTCCGAACAACAGCGCATCGGCATAGAGATAGAGGTCGAGGCCGAACACGCCGGCGAGCGCAACGGCGAGCGGCCGGATGCCCCACCGCATCTGCGGCAATACGCGGCGGACCACGTGCTCGATCAGCACCAGCCCGGAAACCGCGATGCACAGCCGAAGCAGGTAGCCTGCGCGCGCACCCTGCAGCCAGGGCGATCCCGTCAGCGGCGTGCCCTCGCTCAGCAGGACGCCGGCGACGAGCGCAACGCTCACGGCGACGGTGGCACCGAGCGGCAACAAGGGGCGCGCCCGTACCGGGGCGGCATCGACGGCCGCCGGCGCTTCGCGCAGCAGGCTCGCCAGGAACGCGAACCACGCCGCATATCGCGTGGCATCGGCGATGTTCGAAACGAGCAGCGCAACGTGCGACGGGGTCGGCAAGACGAACAGGCAGACCGCTGCCCACGCGACAGTCGCCACCAGCGCCGCGAGCAGGAGCCGGGCGCGCGCGCCGCCATGCCAACCCAGCAGCACCCGCGCAGCGAACGCCGCATAGCCGGCGAGCGCCAGCCCAAAGCTCCATGCGGCCATGGTGCCGAGCGTATTCGCGGTCACGGGATCAGGTCACGGAGCAAGGTCGGGCCATGTTGGCGCGAGAAGGTCGGACCCCGTCCCATCTGCGGGCGGTCCGGCCTCGACGCGGTGCAGAGCGGTCGCGCCGATCGTCGTCGGCGCCGTGCCCGGCGGGTGCCGGCGCCGATGCCCGCGCGCGATGCTGCGCCCCGGCGCGCCTAGCGCGCGCCTTCGCCGAGCAGTACTACGCGAACCGTCTCCAGCAGGACGACGAGGTCGAGCATCAGCGTGTGGTTCTTCACGTAATAGAGGTCGTATTCGAGCTTCCGGATCGACTGCTCCACCGTTGCGCCGTAAGAGTACCGCACTTGCGCCCATCCCGTCAGGCCCGGCTTGACGCTGTGCCGCACCGCATAGAACGGGATCTGCTCGGTCAGCATCGCCACGAACTCGGGACGCTCGGGCCGCGGGCCGACGAAGCTCATCTCGCCCTTCAGCACGTTGATGAGCTGCGGCAGCTCGTCGATGCGCGTGCGCCTGAGCCACTTGCCGATGCGGGTCACCCGTGGATCGTTGCTGGTGGCCCAGGCCGCCCGGCCGTCGACCTCGGCATCGCGCGCCATGCTGCGGAACTTGAAGACGGTGAACGTGCGCCCGCGATGGCCGACCCGCTCCTGGCGGTAGACCACCGCGCCGCCGCCTTCGAGCGCGATCAGCAGCCCCGCGAGGAGCGCGATCGGCGCCGTGACGACGATCAGCGCCGCGGCGACGATCAGGTCGAAACATCGCTTGACGATGTTGCGGAACACGCTCTGCCTGAACCCGTGGCCATAGATGAGCCAGCTGATCTTGAGCGATTCGATCGGTACCTGCCCGTGCACGCGCTCGAAATAGCGCTCGAGGTCGGTCACCTGCACGCCGTTCAGGCGGCACTCGAGCAGCGCGCGCAGCGGCAGCACCCCACCCCGCTGCTGGCGCACGGCGACGATGATCTCGTCGATGCCGAGTTGCCTCACCATGTCGTCGAGCGATCCGCCGCGCGCCACCACGCGTCCCGGCGACACGACATTCTCCTGAGACTTCTCGAGCGGGTAGAAGCCGACCAGCCGCAGGCCCAGCGGATTGGTCGAC
The DNA here is from genome assembly GCA_027307095.1 of Betaproteobacteria bacterium. Classification (GTDB taxonomy): domain Bacteria; phylum Pseudomonadota; class Gammaproteobacteria; order Burkholderiales; family Casimicrobiaceae; genus VBCG01. The sequence continues at coordinate 6,633 of DAHUXO010000144.1, forward strand.
GTCAGCGATGCCTCGACCAGCCGCGCTTCGGGTCCGGTCCCCAGGACGAGGACGCGATGCGGCATCAGATGCGACACCAGCGGCAGGACGATCACGTGCCGCACGAGCAACAGGCCGAACAGCGCGAGGACGATCGCGGTGATCCAGTTGTCGCGCAGCACGTCGATGCCCGGCATCCAGTGCGCGACGAGAAATGCGAGCGGAATGCCGATCGCAGGCGCGAGCACGATGCGAAGGAAGTACGCGCCAGCCGAGAGCTTCTGGGCGCGCCGGTACAGGCCGAACGCGCCATTCAGGCAGACAATCGTCAGCGCGAACAGGAATGCGAGCAGGGCCGCTTCCGAATGCGCGACGCCCTGCTCACCGTCGAGGCGCAGTACGAGCATGATCGCGGCGAACAGCCACGAAAGCTCGGCGCCGAGCTGGAACAGCGTTGCGCTGGAAACGTTCTGTCGAAGTGAGCTGAACAATGGTGCTCCGTGATTGCGCGTGTCGCCGCTGAGATCCTTATGCTCGCAGCAGTTCGTTTATGTTTGATGAACGTCAAACCTGCGTCGAACGAATGGCATCGACTGTCAGCAATTAGCATGCCATTCGCGGTCGCGAGTGCTTCAGCCTCTCGATCATGCCGTGGCGCTGGAACTCGGAACAGGAGAATTTTCCGCAAGTTCCCGCTTGCGTAAACATCCAACCGCCGATCGGTACGAATCGCTACGTTCTGTGCAATACAGACTGTCGGTCACGCGCTGCCGGAGGAACTGTCGGCGATGAACCGATGTCCGTGGACACTTAAGGCTTAATCTAAATTCCCTGCGTTCACGCGTTGATTTAGTGGGAGACGTGCACCGGACCGCACGCGGGAAGGTCGTGCAGACCGCGCCGCCGCGGTTCGCGAGATCCGATCGAGCCATCGGGGGCGAACCGGCACGGGTGATGTCGCCGATCGAACGTCGGTCCGACGGTCGGCAAGCGGCGGCGCCCCGTCCGGAGCTGCAGGTCCGCCGGCGACGCTCCTCGCATTGTCGCGCATGGACGTGCGTCGCCGGTGCGGCGGTGCTCGGGGACCCGGAATCGGTCGACTACAAACGCGAATTGCGCGACCGCATCGTCGCGCGGATTTGCGGCGATGCCTGCCCTGATTTCGGCATCGCGACACGATTCGCTGATCTCCACCCCACCGCGCCGATCAGGCCGACGAGCAGGATGATGCGCGGCGAATCCAGAAGGCTGTCGAAGCTGCCGACCGCGAGAAACCCGACCATGGCGGCAACGAAGGCCGCGGTCATGGCGGCCGGGGGCGACGATCGCAGCGCGACGGCAATCGCAGCGACGCCCAGCGCCAGCCACGCGAGGACTCCCAACGCCCCCTGTTCGAACGCGACCTGGAGCGGCGTGTCGAGTACGCGCCACGCCAAATGCACGTCGGAGGTCACGAACCACCGATCGAGGCCATGCCGGAACGACCCGTTACCGAGAAGTTCGTCCTGCCCGTCGACCAGCGACAGTCCCGTGACTTCCACGCGCGAGCCGAAGCTGCCGTTGGAGAGTGACAGGGCGACCGGCGGCCGGGGCGCGATGCGAAAGCCGACCGGCGGTGGGGATTTCAGGGAGACCTCGAAGGATCGCCAGGTCGGACCCGCGGAAACGCTTGCCCAGTCGCAATGCACCGAGTTCAGCAGCGACTTCTCGCACAGGCTGATCGACAGCGTGGATCCGGCCTGCGG
>DAHUXO010000190.1 GCA_027307095.1 Betaproteobacteria bacterium
GCGTCCACCGCCTCGAGCATCGGCCGGTCGATCGCCACCGGCGTGCCGAGCCAGAGCGCGCGCGTCGTGTGGTCGAGTGTCTGGGACCGCGTAAGCGGGTGAATGAGGATGTCGAGGCTCGGCGGTCGCGCGAACATGAGCCACGACACGTAGTCCGCGAACGCTTCGCGCGTGAACAGAACCTCGAAGCTTCCGCGCGGGTGCGGCCCGATCGGGCCCGGATTGAACGACGACACCTCGACGTGCGCCGTCGCTGCAAACGTTCGCTGGATCAGTCCCCGGAATGCGCGCGCCTGCACGACGCACTCCGGCGCGGCATGGTCGAAATACGTGTGGGAATGGAACAGCCACACGCGGCGCGACTCGTCCCCATCGGCATGTGCAGCGCGATATCGCAACAGGGTCTCGAGGCTGGTCGGCATCCCGTGATCTCCCGGGGGTAGGTGCATCGCAGATAGCGGCTCGACCGACCCGCTGGCCGGAATCGAAGGCCGCGCGGGAACGGGGCCGAGGTCGGTGCCCCGCAAAGGTTACGACATGGCCCGAGCGTCAGCGACGTACGGCGCCTGTTGCGGCGCGGCGGGTACCAACCCGTACCGGGCCATGACTTCGAGGAGTTTCGCCCGATCGGGCGGTCCACCTGCACCCGCGAGAGCCGCGACGTCGCGAAAATATTGCTCGCCGATGTCGGGCGTCAGCATCACCAGCGCGCGCGCAGTCTCCGAACCGGGATTGCTGAACTGGTGCACGGAACCTCGCGGCGTCGACATCCATTCACCGGGCGTCAAGTCGCGGGTTGCACCATCGACCGAATACCTCAGCACGCCCTCGAGCACGTAAACGCATTCCTCGTTGTTGGAATGGCTGTGTGGCGGGGGCACGTGGGCGCCGGCCGGAACCTTCATTTCGAACACCCCCAGTCCGCCCGTTTGCGCACCATCGACGAGATAGCGAATTTCGATCTGTCCGACCTTGATGACCTGACCACTCATGGCGATCCCCTCGGTTGTCGCTTCGATGTGCGCGCCGCCACCCCTGAGTCTGGCGTCGGCGAACGGGTCTTTCCGTGCGTGCAGCGACAATCTATTGAATTGCTGGAGTGGAATAAATAGTGTTTACTGCAACCCATTGTTGCAAGAACGAGACCAATGAAGGATCGACTGAACGGGATGCGCGTGTTCGCGCAGGTCGTGGAGGCGAAGAGCTTCTCGGCGGCCGCGGACAAGCTCGGAATGTCGAAATCGCTGGCGAGCCGGCACGTGAGTGCGCTGGAAAGCTCGCTGTCGGTGAAGCTGCTGAACCGATCGACGCGCAAGCTCGGCCTGACCGAGGCCGGCACCGTCTTCTACGAGCACTGCGCGAGGATCGTGCAGGAGGCGGAGGTCGCGGCGCAGCGCGTGACGCAGACCCAGTCGGAACCCGTCGGTTTGGTGAGAGTGACGGCCGTCCCGGGCTTCGCGGTGCGGCATCTGTTGCCTGCGCTCGCCGCCTTTCGCCAGCAATATCCAAAGATCCAGGTCAAGCTCTCCTGCAGCAATCGGACCGTCGACCTGTCCGACGCGGGCTTCGATCTGGGCATTCGAGGGTCGCTCGCCCCGTCCCCGGACCCGAATCTGGTGGCGCGAAAGCTTGCCGTCAGCCGGCTGGTGCTGTGCGCATCACCGGCCTATCTCAGTCGGCACGGGACCCCGCGCCAGGTCGAAGACCTGCGCAATCACGACTGCATACTTTTCCAACCTCTGGCGCCCAGGGGAGTCTGGATGTTCCGGCAAGGCAGGCGCAAGCATTCGGTGACGATTCCGGTCGCGCTCGAGACGGACGACATGGAGGCGGTGCGTGCAGCGGTTCTTGCCGGTCTGGGGCTTGGACTGCTTCCAAGCCACATCGCGGGGACGGACTTGCGGCAGGGTCATCTGGTGCCGTTGCTGCGCCGGCACCAAGCCGGGCCCGAGGGCGGAATCTATCTGGTGTATCTGCCCAATCGCACGCTCCCGTCGCGGGTGCGCGTGCTGGTCGATTTTCTCGTGGCGTGGTTCGGGCCCGTCCCGACGTGGGAGGTGGGCTGGTGACGGTCGTGCCCGGGTTCCTCGCCGCGCGCGATGCACCTCGGCGACCTGGTCGCAGGATCGCATGACGTAAGATGGCGTGACGCAAGACGCGCCGCAAGATGCGCGCGTTCGCCCGCATCGCCGGCGAGTCGATCCCCGGCGCATTGGCCATCCCTCATCGACCCACGACCCGTCCGCCGCCCACGATGCCGCAGATCGCCTTCGACCGCTTCCATCGCTACGCCGAACTCACCGACATCCTCCACGCGCTCGCGCGCGAGCATCCGCGGCTCGTCTCGATCGAGTCGATCGGAAAGAGTCACGAGGGCCGCGACATCTGGGTGCTGACGCTCACCAATGCCGCGACCGGCGCGGCGCGCGACAAGCCCGCGTTCTGGGTCGACGGCAACATCCATTCGACCGAGGTCGCGGCATCGGCGGCCGCGCTGTACTTCGTCGATACGCTGGTCCGAGGCTACGGCAGCGATGCCGACGTCACGCGCGCGCTCGACACGCGCGCGTTCTACGTCTGCCCGCGGATCAATCCCGACGGCGCCGAATGGGCGCTCGCCGACAGGCCGAAGTGGGTGCGCTCGTCGACGCGTCCGTATCCGCTCGACGAGGAGGAGATCGACGGCCTCGCCGTAGAGGACATCGACAGCGACGGCCGCATCCTGCAGATGCGCATTCCGGATCCCAACGGTCTGTGGAAACCGCATCCGCAGGAGCCGCGGCTGATGGTGCGCCGCGATCCGACCGAGACCGGCGGGACCTACTACCGGGTGATGCCCGAGGGTCGCTACGACGGCTATGACGGCTGGACGCTGAAGATCAAACGGCCGTTGCAGGCACTCGACCTCAACCGCAACTTCCCTGCGAGCTGGCGCCAGGAATTCGAGCAGCAGGGCGCAGGGCCGTATCCGACTTCCGAGCCCGAGATCCGCGCGGTCGTCGACTTCATCGTCCGCCACCCCAACATCACCGGTGGCAACACGTTCCATACCTGGAGCGGGGTGCTGCTGCGGCCTTTCGAGCACCTTTCGGACGACGAGATGCATGCCGAGGACCTGTGGTTCTTCCAGCGCAGCGGCCGCAAGGGAACCGAGCTGACCGGCTATCCGGCGATTTCGGTCTATCACGAGTTCCGCTATCACCCCAAGTCGGTGATCGGCGGCACCTTCGACTGGCTCTACGAACATCTGGGTGCTTTTTCGTGGTGCATCGAGATCTGGGCGCCGATGCGCGAAGCGGGCATCGAGAACTACAAGTACATCGACTGGTTCCGCGATCATCCGATCGACGACGACCTGAAGCTCTTCCGCTGGAGCGAGCAGAAGCTGGGCGGCGCGGCGTACCGCGACTGGAGGCCTTTCGACCATCCGCAACTCGGCCGGGTCGAGATCGGCGGCATGGACCGCTTCAACGCCTTCGGCAACCCGCCGCTGGCGCGGCTGGAGCGCGAGATCGCCCGCTTTCCGAAGTGGCTGCTGTGGCAGGCGCTGTGCTCGCCGAAGCTCGAGCTCGTGCATGCGGGAGCGCAGGCGCTGGGCGATGGCGCGTGGAAGGTCACGCTGGTGGTCCAGAACACCGGCTGGCTGCCGACCTACGTGTCGAAGCGCGCGCTCGCGCGCAAGACCGTGCGTGGCATCGTCGCCGAGCTCGGTTTGCCCGAGGGAGCCAGCCTCGCCGCCGGCAAGTTGCGCGACGACGTCGGGCAGCTCGAAGGCAAGGCCTACAAGCACACCGGCGTGTCGTTCTGGCCGGACTTCGGGCTGACCGACGACCGGATGAAGCTCGAATGGACCGTCCGCGCGAGCGCGGGCCAGGCGATCGCGCTCTGCGCGCGCCACGAGCGCGCCGGGACGGTCCGCGCGAGCGTGACGCTGGGGGGCGCCGGCGCAAAATCGCCGCATCCTCCGACATGACGCGGGACCACGCACCGGGGGTCAGCGCGATGCGTTCGAAACGGCGGATTCCCGGAGGCGTCTGGGCGCTCGGCTTCGTCAGCCTGCTGATGGACACGTCGAGCGAGCTCATCCATGCGCTGTTGCCGCTCTACATGGTCGGGCCGCTCGGTGCATCGATGGTCGTCGTCGGCATCGTCGAGGGCGTTGCCGAGGCGATCGCGATGATCATCAAGGTCTTCTCCGGCTTCTGGTCGGACAAGCTGCGCCACCGCAAGCCGATCGTCGTGCTGGGCTATGGTCTGGCCGCGCTGTCGAAGCTCGCGTTTCCGCTGGCGCCGACGCTGGAATGGGTGATCGCTGCGCGTTTCGTCGACCGCATCGGCAAAGGGATCCGCGGCGCGCCGCGCGACGCGCTGATCGCCGACCTGACCCCCCCCGGGATCCGGGGCGCCGCTTTCGGGCTGCGGCAGGCGCTCGACACCGTAGGCGCGATCAGCGGCCCGCTGCTTGCCGTCGCGGCGATCGGATACTTCGCCGGCAATTTCCGCTCGGCGTTCTGGATCGCGCTCATCCCTGCGGCGCTGTGCGTCGCGGTGCTGGTGCTCGGCGTCCGCGAGCACGATGACGGTCGCCGTGTCACCGATGCGTCGAAGCGCGTGTCGTGGCGCGATGTGTCGCGGCTGCGGCGGCCATTCTGGGTCGTCACCGCCATCGCTTTCGTGCTGACGCTGGCCCGCTTCTCGGAGGCATTCCTCATCCTCCGAGGGCGGAGCGTCGGCATGGGGGAGACCGGCGCACCATGGGTGATGGTCGTGATGTCGGTCGTATACGCGGCGGTGTCCTATCCCGCGGGGCACGCCGCCGATCGCGGCCGCGGCGCGTCGCTGCTGTCGGCGGGACTGGTCGCATTGATCGCGAGCGATGTCGTGCTGGCGCTCTCCGCCGGCGTGCCGGGCATCCTGGCGGGAGCGGCGTTGTGGGGGCTGCACATGGCGCTGACCCAGGGCCTGCTCTCCGCCCTGGTGGCGGCGACGGCGCCGGCCGACCTGCGCGGCACGGCATTCGGTGTCTACAACCTGACCGGCGGGATCGCGCTGCTGGTGGCGAGCGCAGTCGCCGGGTCGCTGTGGCAGGCATTCGGACCCGCCGCAACGTTTCTCACCGGCGCCGGTCTCACGCTGATCGCCTGGCTCACCTTCGTGGCGTCCGGGCGCTACGTGCCAAGGCTGGACGGCAAGGGTTAGGCCCGGGAGGTTTTTCCGTGGCGGCAGGGCGCCGGCAATTCGGCGTCGGCGTAAGCTTTGCGTCGCGCCGGCGACTACGGGGTGTCGCGGCACATGCCCGCAGGCCGATTGCCCCAGGACCCACCGATGAACGACACTTCACAGACGCCGGTCGCCGCCCCGGCCCCGGCCGCAGCGGGCGGTGCCGCAAGCGACGCCCCGGCCGCGCCCGACCCGACCTCAGGCACCGCGGGGGGCGAGCTCTATCGGCGCCATGCCCTGCCGGTACGCGTGATGCACTGGGTCAACGTCGTCGCGCTGACGCTGATGCTGTTGAGCGGCCTGTGCATCTTCAATTCGCACCCCGCGCTTTACTGGGGTCAGTCGTCGTACAGCGGCAGGCCCGCATGGCTCGAGATCGGCGCAACGCAGGCGGCGGACGGTCGCATCCGCGGATACACGCGGGTCTTCGGCCACACGTTCGACACGACGGGCGTCCTCGGCGTTTCCACCGACGCGGGCCAGATGTACGTGCAGGGATTTCCCTCGTGGCTGACGCTGCCCAGCCACCAGTGGCTCGCGATGGCGCGCGCCTGGCATTTCTTCTTCGCATGGGTGTTCCTGATCAACGGGCTCGGCTATGTCGGCTACACGATCGGGAGCCGCCACCTGGCGCGGGACCTGTGGCCCACGCGCCCCGACCTGCGCGGGATCGGCCGGTCGGTGCTCGACCACCTGCGGTTTCGTCACGCCGCCGGCGACGCGGCCAAGCGCTACAACGTGCTGCAGAAATTCGCCTACCTGGTCGTCGTCTTCGTGCTGCTGCCGCTGATCGTCCTGATGGGGCTCGGCCTGTCGCCGCGGCTCGACACGCTGTTCGGCGGCTGGGTAAGCCTGTTCGGTGGCCGCCAGTCGGCGCGCTCGATCCACTTCATCGTCGCGTGGACGCTGGTCGCGTTCGTCCTGGTCCACGTGTTCGAGGTGATCGTGACCGGGCTCTGGAACAACCTGCGCTCGATGGTCACGGGGCGCTACCGTGTGCCGCAGGAGGCCGTGCATAACTGACATCGAACGCGGCGCGCGACGCCGCTTCCTGGGCCGCTTCGCCGCTTCGTTGGGCGCCGCGGGGCTGGCGGGCTGCGACCGGCTGTCGCAGACCGACTGGTTCCCGCGCGTGCTGGGCAGCGCCGAGAAGCTCAACCAGCGCGTCGCCACGCTCGTCACCGGGCGCAAGGCGATGGCGCAGGAGTTCACGCCGGCGGATCTTTCGCCGAGCTTCCGCAGTAACGGCACGTCCAATCCCGACAACCCCGAATACCAGACGCTCGCCGCCACCGGTTTTGCCGACTATCGGCTGGAGGTCGCCGGGCTGGTCGCGAAGCCGCGCAGCTTCTCGCTCGCCGACCTGCACGCGCTGCCGTCGCGCACGCAGATCACGCGCCACGACTGCGTCGAGGGCTGGAGCGCGATCGGCAAGTGGGAGGGTGCGAAGCTCTCCGCGCTGCTCGATGCGGTCGGGCCGACTGCGAAGGCGCGCTATGTCGTGTTCCGCTGCGCCGACCCGATGAACGACGACGGCACGTCGCCGTACTACGAGAGCATCGACATGGACGACGCGTATCACGTCCAGACGATTCTCGCGTACAAGCTCGACGACAAGCCGCTGCCGGTGGCCAATGGCGCGCCGATCCGCCTGCGTGTCGAGCGGCAGCTGGGCTACAAGCACGCCAAGTACGTGATGCGTCTCGAGCTCGTCGAGAGCTTTGCGCACATCGGCGACGGCAATGGCGGCTACTGGGAGGACCAGGGCTACCAGTGGTACGCGGGGATTTGACCGCCGCAGTGCGCAGGGAGAGTGAGCTGGCGAGCGAGCGCCGGTGCACTTAGGCGAAGAGGCCGTGCAGGAACCACTCGCCATCGTCGGTGCCGCAGCGGTGGTCGCGATAGATCCACACGATTTCGCCCTGCGGGGTCTCGGCGACGAAATAATCGCGGCGCAGATCGCATCCATCCCACCAGCCCGATTCGATGCGCTCGGGTCCGTCGCGCAGGATCCACGGCTGCGCTTCGAGCGCCGTGCCCAGCGGCCGCGCCTCGTCGAGCAGCCAGAGCGGGCGCGCCGCGGCCGGGGCATTTTCGGCCGCGCGCTTGGGCATCGCCGCAGCATGCTTCGATGTCGCTGCGTCGTGCAGCGATGCGACCGTGCGCATCGCATGCTCGGGGCGATGCTCGGCCCGCGACTCGAGCATGACGACCGCACCGTCGGACAGTCGCGAGCGCAGGCGCTCGATCAGCGGCACGATCGCCGCGCCTGCCTGGTCCTCGGGCAGCAGTCCCAGGTTGCGGCCCGCCAGCGGCTCGGTCGCGTCTCCGGTGAGACCGATCGCTTCGACGGGCGCCGGCAGCGCGACGCGGGCCAGGCGCTCGCGCAGCACGGTGGCAAGATGCGCCGGAGCGCGCGCTGCGGCGGCGAGCGCGAACGCGACGACCGTCGGCGGCATCCCGCGCTCGCGCAGATGACGCTCGTGGGTGAGCGCGAGCGACATCCGCGTGACGCCGAGGCCGCGGGCGAGCAGCCAGTCGGCGAGATCGTTCACCAGGCGATTGACGCCGAAAACCAGCGCTTCGACGGTGTCGACCGGTGCGACCAACGGGAGCCTGCGCTCGAACCGCGGTGGCGGTCGGTAGGGTGGGCGCGGATCGGGTCGCTCGCCGAGCGCGTGGTCGAGCGCGTCGACCAGTGTCTCGCCGAAGCGGCGGGCGAGTGCGGCGCGCGGCAGGCGTCGCACCT
>DAHUXO010000212.1 GCA_027307095.1 Betaproteobacteria bacterium
TGCAGTCGCGCGCGCGCCGGACGGCGCCACTCCGAACGATTGGCGGATCGTCGAGTACTGGTCGAGGCGCTCGGTGACCGCCCGGTTGACGGTGCCGACGGGGAACTCGCCGACGGGGGAGGGTTCGCCGGCGGGCGTACCGGTAAGGATCTCGATCGCTTCGTCGATGGTCGCTGCAGCGTAGACCTGGAATTGACCGCGTCCAGCAGCCTCGACGACGTCGTCGCGAAGCATCAGGTTCCTGACGTTGGCGCGCGGGATTACCACCGCCTGCACGCCGTCGCTGCGTGCCTTGCAGACGTCGAAGAAGCCTTCGATCTTTTCGTTGACGGCGCCGACCGGCTGCAGCTCGCCGCACTGGTTCACCGAGCCGGTGATGGCGATCGACTGCCGGATCGGGATCCCGGCGAGTGACGAGAGCAGCGCACAGAGCTCGGCCGCCGACGCGCTGTCGCCGTCGACCTCGGAATACAGCTGCTCGAACACGATGCTCGCCCGCAGCGAGTGCGGATTGCGACCCGAGAAACGCGCGGCGAGGAACGAGGCGAGGATCAGCACGCCCTTGGAGTGGATCGGCCCGCCCATCTGCACTTCGCGCTGCACGTCGATGACCTGTCCGTCGCCGACGCGCGTGCTGGCCGTGATCCGGGTCGGCTGGGCGAACGTCTTGCCGCCGACCGAGAACGTCGCCAGGCCGTTCACCTGCCCCGACTTGCTGCCTTCGGTGTCGATCAGGAGCGTGCCACGCAGGATCGAGCGCCGCATCTCCTCGGAAATGCGGCCCGCGCGAAGGATCTGCTCGCCGATCGCGGCATCGACGTGATCAGGCTCGATCTGCGGCCCGCCGCCGCGGCGCGCGATGAAATCGGCCTCGGTCAGCAGGTCGACGAGGCTCTGCATGTGGGTCGACAGGCGCTCGTTATCGTCGCTGTCGCGCGCCCGCTGCTCGATGACACGGGCGACGGCCGCGCGCGTCAGCGGCAGCAGTGCCTGCCGGCGGCCGATCGTCGCTATCAGCCGCGCGCATTGCGCCTGGTTGGCGCCGCTGCCGTCGATATCGTCGTCGAAGTCGACGGCGACCTTGAACAGCTCGCGGAAGTCCGGGTCGTACTCGAACAGCAACTGATACCAGATGCGCTCGCCGAACACCACGACCTTGACGTCGAGGGGAATGGGCTCGGGCTCCAGTGAGATCGTGCTCACCAGGCTGTACATCTGGGCCAGCGATTCGATGCGCAGGCTGCGCGTCGTCAGCGCGCGCTTGAGGCCTTCCCACGCGAAAGGCTGCGTCAGCAGCTTGTGTGCGTCGAGCAGCAGGTAGCCGCCGTTGGCGCGGTGCAGCGCGCCCGGCTTGATCAGCGTGAAGTCGGTGATCAGTGCGCCGAACTGGGCGATGTGCTCGATGCGTCCGAGCAGATTCTGGTGGGTCGGGTTGTCCTCGAATACGAGCGGCGCCCCCTCGAGATGCTGGTGATCGAGCAGCAGGTTGACCTCGTAGCGCCGGAACGACGGCGGCTGCATGTCGGGCGCGTTCATCGTCTGCCCCTGCAGCTCGCTCGCACGCCGGAAATCGTCGATGTTCTCGATCACGTCACGCTCGACCGCCGCCAGATGGCGCAGCACGTCGGGCAGGTCGGCATAGCGCTGCCTGAGGTCCTCGGTGAGCACGCCGACTGCGGAGCGCGCGACGTCGCGGTTCAGCTCGCGGATTCGCTCGCGCTGCTTCCTGCGCGAGCGCAGGGCTTCGTGGATCAGCTGGTCCAGCCGCTCCTGCAGCGACGCCATCGCTTTCTCGATCGCCGCCTGGCGCTCGGGCGGCAGCGCCTCGAACTGCTCGGTGGTGAGGACCTCCCCGTCCTTGGTCGGTGCGAGCGAGAATCCGGTAGGCGTCCGGATCAGCGTGATGCCGTCGCCGGCGGCGATGGCGGTGAGCCGCGACAGCGCCTGCTCGTTGCGCTCGGCGATCTCGGCATTGATCTGGTCGATTCGTGCCCGATACTCGTCGCTGTCGAATGCGCCCGGGATGGACCCCAGCAGCTCGTCGATCAGCTTGCGCATTTCGGAACGAAGCGCAGCCCCGCGACCCGCCGGCAGGCGCAGCGCGCGAGGTCGGTGCGGGTCCGCGAAATCGAAGACGTAGCAGCAATCGGGCGGGCGCGCCTGCGTGACGGCCTGGAGCCCGACGATCTCGCGCAGCAGCGTCTGCCTGCCGGCACCCGAGGGTCCGAGGACGAACAGGTTGTAGCCCGGTCGGCGGATGCCGATTCCGAATTCGATCGCCCGCTGCGCGCGCTGCTGGCCGAAAGGCTCGGCGACGTCGTCGAGAGCCTCCGTCGTGGCGAACGCCAGCGATGCGAGGTCGCAGCCGCGACGCAGCTGCGAGACCGGAAGTGGCAACGTTGCGGAGGTCAAGGACTTGCCGCGCCCGGGCGGCCGGATGGGGAGAACCGTCGAAGGCAGGATCGGCCCATCCTAGCCATCGCGGGACCGCGGGGATTGACCGAAATCAAAAGCACTTCCGATGCGGCGCGGTGGCCGCGGCGGCACTCAGGTGCTGAGGTCGACCTCGGCCGCCAGTGCCCGCAGCGCCGGCGAGATCTCGACCTCGTACCCGGAGCATTCGTCGAGAGCGCGCAGTGCGGGAGGCAGTGCCGCAACCTGCGCCTGCGCGTGCGCCCGAGATGCGGCCAGCGTCGGCAACGCTGCGACGAGCTTGCCTGCGCGCATCACCGGGGCCAGCAGCGCGACGCCGCTGCCGGGCTCGTCCGCGAGTCGGAGCGCGTCGCGCTCGAAGCGGCCATCGGAAGCGATCTGGCGCCACACCTGTTTGCGTCCCGGCCATGTCGCCTTGCCCGCGGAACGCTTGCGCCGTGCCCGACCCTCGTACTCCTGCAGCTTGTAGGCGCAATCGAGATAAGGGGCGTCGGCCGACGTGTTCATCCGGGTGCCGACCCCGAAGCCGTCGATGGGCGCGCGCTGGGCGACGAGGTCGCGCAGCCGGTGTTCGTCGAGGTTGCCGCTCGCGAAGATCGTGATCGAAGCGAGCCCCGCCGAATCGAGGATGGTGCGCACGCGCCGCGCGTGCTCACCCAGGTCGCCGCTGTCGATGCGCACGCCCTTGATCGAGATGCCCCGATGGGCCAGGCGCCCGGCGAGCTCCACGACCCTGCGGGCCGCGCGCTCGGTATCGTAGGTGTCGATCAGCAGGATCGCATTGTCGGGCTGTGCGATCGCGAAGCGCTCGAAGGCTTCGGCTTCGTCCGCGTGCACCTGGACGTACGAATGCGCCATCGTCCCGTAGACCGGAATGCCGAACGCCCGGCCCGCTTCCACCGTCGCGGTGCCGGTGAAGCCGGCGAGATGGCTCGCCCGCGCCGACAGCAGTGCGGCCTCGGCGCCGTGCGAGCGGCGCAGGCCGAAATCGACCAGCAGGCGCCCGGGCGCCGCGAGCGCCGAGCGCACGGCCTTGCTCGCGACCAGCGTCTGGTAGTGCATCAGGTTGATCACGCGGCTCTCGACCAGCTGAGCCTCGGAGAGCGGAGCGACGATGCGCAGGATCGGCTCGTCGGCGAAGAAGACGCTGCCTTCCGGCATGGCATCGACGTCGCCGGTGAAGCGCAGGTCGCGCAGCGATTCGAGGAACCGCGGGCTGAAGCGGCCGGTCGACGCGAGCCACGACAGGTCGTCCGCGCCGAAGCGCAGCTCCTGGAGATGCTCGACCACCTGCGCGAGCCCGGCGGCAAGCAGGAAATTGCGGGTTCGCGGCAGGGCCCGGACGAAGAGCTCGAACACCGCGCGGCCGTTCATCTGCTCGGCGTGGTACGCCTGCAGCATCGTCAACTCGTAGAGATCGGTGAGGAGGGCCGGGCTCTGCATCGTCGGTTCCACGGGTGCCGGAGTCAGTATAGAGTCTTGACCGGGGAGGCGGGGCAGGCGTGGCCTGGGAACACTTCGCGCACGGCGCCGACATCGGCGTGCGAGGCATCGGTGCGACGCAGGCGGAAGCCTTCGAGCAGGCTGCGCTCGCCTTGACCGCAGTCGTCGCGGACCCTGCCGGGATTGCAGCGCAGGTCGGTGTCGATCTGTGCTGCGAGGCGCCCGACATCGAGCTGCTGTTCGCCGATTGGCTCAACGCCGTGATCTATGCGATGGCGACCCGGGACATGCTCTTCAGCCGCTTCGAGCTTCGTATCGACGGGCATGCGCTGACCGCAACGGCCTGGGGCGAGCGCGTCGATCGCGAGCGTCACCAACCCGTCGTCGAGGTCAAGGGCGCGACCTACACGGCGCTTTCGGTGGCGCAGGACGCGGGCGGCGCATGGGTCGCCCAGTGCGTCGTCGACGTATGAGGGCCAGGGGACGATGGATCCCGCGCGGCTGACCCGGATCGGCGAATGCGAATGGCAGCTGCCGATGACCGGCGCCATGCGCGTGCCGGGCATCATCTACGCCGACGAGGCGCTGATCCGCGACATGGACGACAAGGTTCCCGAGCAGGTCGCCAATGTCGCGATGCTGCCGGGCATCGTCAAGGCGTCGTTCGCGATGCCCGACGCCCACTGGGGTTACGGGTTTCCAATCGGCGGCGTGGCGGCGTTCGATCCCGACGAAGGCGGCGTCGTCTCGGCCGGCGGGGTCGGCTTCGACATCTCCTGCGGCGTTCGCATGCTGCGCACCGGGCTTTCGGTCGCGCAGGTCGAGCCATTGAAGCGCGTCCTCGCCGACACACTGTTCGAGCGCATTCCTGCCGGGGTCGGCAGCACCGGGGCGCTGCGCCTGTCCGCCGACGACATGGACGCGATGCTGCGCGGTGGCGCGGGCTGGGCGGTCGCCCAGGGCTACGGCGCGCCCGGGGATCTCGAGCGGATCGAGGAGCACGGAACGATGGCGGGCGCCGACCCGCGCCGGGTGTCGGACGCGGCCAAGCGACGGCAGCGCGACGAGATGGGAACGCTGGGATCGGGCAACCATTACCTCGAAGTGCAGCGCGTCACCGACGTCTACGACCGGATGACCGCCGAGTCATTCGGCCTTGCCGAGGGTGACGTCGTCGTCAGCATCCACTGCGGATCGCGCGGACTCGGTCACCAGATCGGGACCGAGTTCCTGCGCGAAATGGCGATCGGCGCCAAGGAGGCGGGCATCGTGCTGCCGGACCGCGAGCTCGCCTGCGCGCCGATCCGCTCGGCGCTGGGCGAGCGCTATCTCGGCGCGATGCGCGCGGCGATCAACTGCGCGCTCGCGAACCGGCAGATCCTGACCCAGCTGACGCGCCGCGCATTCCATGCCGTGTTTCCCGGCGCCAGGCTCGAGGTGCTCTACGACGTGTCGCACAACACCTGCAAGCTCGAGACACACGTCGTCGACGGCAGGCCGCGAAAGCTTTACGTTCACCGCAAGGGCGCGACCCGCGCATTCGCTCCCGGACATCCGGACCTGCCGCTGGCGTTCCACGCGACCGGGCAGCCGGTGCTGATCGGCGGCAGCATGGGTACCTCGTCCTACGTGCTCGCCGGAACGAGTCGCGGCGCAACCGCGGCGTTCGCATCGGCCTGCCATGGGGCGGGGCGCAGCATGAGCCGGCATGAGGCGACGCGCAAGTTCGGCGGGCGCAAGGTCGTCGACGATCTCGCCGCGCGGGGCATCGTGATCCGCAGCCCGTCGATGCGCGGCGTCGCCGAAGAGGCGCCCCTCGCCTACAAGGACATCGCCGCGGTGGTCGACGCTGCCGATCGCGCCGGTCTCGCCAGGAAAGTCGCTCGCGTCCAGCCGATGGCCTGCGTCAAGGGCTGAGCGCGCCGCCCGTTGCGGCGGCGTGGCCCGGCCGGGGTGTGCCTGCGCGCCGCAGCAGCGGCAGGAGCTTCGCCAGCGGCCGGGTGTTCAGCACGTCGGCGGGCGCGAGCCAGCCGCGGCGCGCCTGGCCGATCCCGAAGCGCAGATTCGCGAACTCCTGTGTGCGATGAGCGTCCGAATCGATCGCGACGAGTACGCCCTGGTCCTTGCACATCCGGCAATGGACGTCGCTCAGGTCGAGGCGTTCGGGGTGAGCGTTGAGTTCCATGTGCACGCCGGCGGCCTTCGCCTTGCGCAGGACCTGCGGCATGTCGATGTCGTAAGGCTCGCGCTCGCCGATCAGCCGCCCGCTCGGGTGCGCGAGCACGCTGACGCGCGGATTCTCGAGCGCGCGCAGGATGCGCTCGGTCTGCCGCTCGCGGCTCATGGTGAAGCCGCTGTGCACGGCAGCCACGACGATGTCCAGTGGCGCAAGCGATTCGTCGGGCAGATCCAGCGCACCGTCGTCGAGGATGTCGACCTCGATGCCACGCAAGACGCGCATGCCGCGCGATCCGGCATTCAGCCGCTCGATCGCGCGGCCCTGACGGGCGAGTCGTCGCCCGTCCAGGCCATGCGACATCGTCTGCCGGCGCGAATGCTCGGTGATCGCGAGGTAGTCGAAGCCCAGGCTGCGCGCAGCCTCGACCATTTCCTCGAGGCTGTTTCGGCCATCGGTCGCGTCGGTGTGCGCGTGGAGGTCCCCTCTCAGGTCGCCCAGCATCACGAGCATCGGCAATGAACCGTTGCGAGCCGCATCTATTTCACCTCTATCTTCTCTTAACTCCGGCGAAATGAGCGGCAAGTCCAGGGCGGCGTAGATCGATTCCTCGGTGGACCCGGCGATCCGCCTGGCACCCCGGAACACACCGTACTCGTTGATCTTCAGACCCCGTTCCTGGCCGAGGCGGCGCAGCGCGATGTTGTGGGCCTTGGACCCCGTGAAATACACGAGCGCTGCTCCGAAGCTCTCGGCGTGCACGACGCGCAGGTCGACCTGCAAGCCGCCGCGCAGTCGCACGCTGGCACGCGTCGGCCCGCGGGCCAGGACCTGCTCGACGTCCGGGTAGCCGACGAAGCGACCGACGATCGGGCGACCGTCGTTCGCGCTCACGAGGACGTCGATGTCACCGACGGTCTCGCGCATCCTGCGAAAGCTCCCCGCGACGACAACGCGATCGATGCCGGTAACGCGCCCGAGCCAGGCAACGAGCGCATCGGCGTATTCGGCTGCGACCGCGAGCTTGATCCGGCGCTCCTTGGCCAGATGCGCCGCGATGGCGAGCTCGATGCTGCGCTGGATTTTCTCGCCGAAGCCGTGGAGGCGGCGGATGCGCCCGTCGCGCGCGGCGCGCAGCGCCTGCTCAGGGGTCTGTACGCCAAGGTCGTGCCACAGAGTGCGCACGCGCTTGGGTCCGAGGCCCGGCACCTGCAGCAGCTCGGTGATCGATGCGGGCATTCCGGCCCGCAGATGGTCGAGCAGCACACAGTGCCCGGTGCGCGCGAGCTCGCCGATCTTGCCCGCGAGGTCCGCGCCGATGCCCGGCAGGCGCGGCAACACCTCGCCGCGATCGATCACGGATTTCAGGTCGCGCGGGAACTCCCTGACCGTGCGCGCCGCATTGCGGTAGGCGCGAACGCGGAATGGATTCGCGACCTGGAGCTCGAGGCGGTCGGCGATCTCCTCGAGTGCGGTCGCGATCAGCAGGTTCTGCACGGGCATGGCTTCGGTATCCTCGGCAGATGCGGGTGTCGTGCGCGGTCCGGGGGATCGCGCCTGCGTCGGGCTGGCGCGAGCCTGACGCAGCGCCCGCTCGTCGGCGTGGTCGAGCTCGATCAGGACCTGCCCGTGCCGGACCGTATCCCCTCCGGCCACCGGCACGCGCGAGACGCGTCCGATGATCTCGTCGGCGATCGGCCAGTCTAGCGAGCTTCGCGGGGGCCGGGTTAGACGCAGGTCAAGCCCCCGACTTTCGGACTCCTGGGCTGCAACGGCGCCGGGAAGAGCACGCTGATCAGCCGGGAAGAGCACGCTGATCAAGATGCTGACGACGCTGATTCCACCCAGCGCGGGCTGGCCTCGACATCGCGCGCGACGCGGCCTCCGTGCGCGATCATCGGCGATG
>DAHUXO010000227.1 GCA_027307095.1 Betaproteobacteria bacterium
CGAAGGGCTGCGATCGGGAGTGGCACGCCCGACAGGACTCGAACCTGTAACCGCCGGCTTAGAAGGCCGGTGCTCTATCCGGTTGAGCTACGGGCGCAACGCCTGCCAGCCGATTGCCTCGACCGGCGCCAACTGGTACCAGACGGGACCCTACGGCGCGGTCCGGCTCCGGCCCCCCGAGCGCCCGCGGGTGGATCGGTGCGCGCCGCTGCCGTAAAGTTGCCCCTGCGACCGTTGTCGCAAGGGGCCCAGGTTGTCCGAGCATTCCGCGGTCGCAACGTTTCTGTTCACCGACATCGAGGGAAGCACCCGCCTGTGGGACGAGCAGCCCGAGCGCATGAAGACCGCGCTCGCGCGGCACGACGCGATCGCGCGCGACGCGGTCGAATCGCATGGCGGGCGCGTGGTCAAGATGACCGGCGACGGCGTGCACGCGGTCTTCGACGATCCGCTGGACGCGATCCAGGCGGTGCTGAAGATGCAATTCGCACTGACCGAGCCGCAGCCAACCAACGGCCTGCAGCTGCGCGTCCGCTGCGGTCTGCACGCCGGCATCAGCGAGCGTCGCGACAACGATTACTTCGGCACGGCGGTGAACCGCGCTGCGCGCATCATGAGCACCGCACATGGCGGGCAGGTACTGCTCTCCGATGCCGTCGCGACCCTGGTCGGAGAGCACCACCCGTCGGGCTTCGAGTTGCGCGACCTGGGGCGCGTGCGGCTGCGCGACCTGGCGAGCCCCGAGCGCGTCTACCAGCTGCGTCACCCGAAGCTTCGCGCCGATTTTCCGCCCCTGCGCTCGCTCGAGGCGACGCCGAACAACCTTCCGCAGCAACTCACCTCCTTCGTCGGCCGCGAGCGTGAGCTCGCGCAGGCGCGCGAGTTGCTATCGCGCGGCCGGCTGCTGACGCTGCTGGGCGTCGGCGGACTCGGCAAATCCCGCCTGTCGCTGCAGATCGCCGCCGAAGTGCTCGAGGACTTCCCCGACGGCGTCTGGCTGGTCGAACTCGCACCGATTGCCGACGAGCGCCTGGTGCCTCTCAGCGTGGCCTCGGCGCTGGGCGTCAAGGAGGATCCGGGGCGGCCGGTGCAGGACGCGCTCGTCAAGCACGTCGCCAACCGCCAGCTGCTGATCATCCTCGATAACTGCGAGCACCTGATCGACGCCTGCGCGCACCTGGCCAAGGCGCTGCTGCAGGCGGGTGCGCAGGTCAGGATTCTCGCGACCAGCCGCGAGCCGCTGCGAATCGCCGGCGAGACGACGCTGCAACTGCCGACGCTGTCGCTTCCCGACGATGCCACGCCATCGCTGGCGGCGTTGCGCGACGTCGACGCGATCCGCCTGTTCGTCGACCGCGCCGCAGCCGCGGACCCCGCGTTCCATCTGGACGACCGGAACGCGTCGACGGTCACCGAGATCTGTCGGCGACTCGACGGCATACCGCTGGCCATCGAGCTCGCCGCAGCGCGGGTGCGGGTGCTGTCGGTGGACCGGATCGCCGCCCGTCTCAGCGATCGCTTCAAGCTGCTGACCGGCGGCGACCGCACTGCGCTCAAGCGCCAGCAGACGTTGCGCGCGCTGATCGACTGGAGCCACGATCTGCTGACGCCGGGAGAGCGCGCGCTGTTCCGCCGCCTGTCGGTGTTCGCCGGCGGATGGTCGCTCGACGCGGCCGAAGCCGTGGGGACGGGCGGCGATGTCGACGACGGGGACGTGCTCGAGTTGCTGACGCGTCTGGTCGAGAAATCGCTGGTGGTGCCGGAGGTGGACGGCACGCGCTATCGCTTCCTCGAAACCATCCGCCAGTACGCCGGCGAGCAGCTCGCGAACTCCGACGAGGAGGAAGCCGTGCGCATGCGACACCTCGAGTGGTACCTGGCATTGTTCGAGGCGGGGCGCCCGAACCTGGTCGGACCCGAGCAGGCGGCCGGGCTTGCGCGCCTCGACCTCGAGCGCGAGAACCTGTTCGCCGCGCACCGCTACTGCGACCACGCGCCCGGCGGCGGCGAGATCGGCATGCGACTGATGTCGGCAGTCCGGCGCTACTGGTTCGACCGGGGACTCCTCGGCCTCGGCTACCGGACGACGATGGAAGCCCTGCAGCGTCCTTCCGCGCAGGCCCCGACGCCGGCGCGCGCCTCGGCGCTGAACGACGCGGGCCAGATCGCCGCCTACATGGGGCGCTATGCCGAGGCGCAGGTCCATCTGGTCGAGAGCCTCGCCGTCGCGCGCGCACTCGGCGACAGGCAGCGTATCGCCTACCTGTTGCAGCCGCTCGGGCTTGCCTGCATGGGCATCGGCGATCTCAGGGCGGCGCGCGAATACCTCGACGAGGCGCTCGTCATGGCGCGGGAATTGGGCGAGCCGCGCGAGGTCGCGGCGGTGCTCAATTCGCTGGCCCAGATCGCGCGGATGGAGGGCGACCTCGAAACCGCCGAGCCACTCTACCGCGAGGTGCTCGAGGTTGGGGGCAGCATGCCCGACATCGCGGCGTTCAGCCTGCTCAACCTGGCGATGGTCGCGATTGGACGCGACTCGTCCGACCGGGCGCGCGAAACGCTGCTGGAGGTGATCGCGATCTGCGACGACCTCGACCTCAAGCCCACCGGCCAGAGCGTGATGGAGGTGAGCTCGGGGCTCGCCGCCGCACGTGGCGACTGGGAGCATGCGGCGCGCTTCTACGGCGCCGCAGAACGGCAGGCGGCGGTCAGCGGCATCCATCGCGACCCGACGGACGAGGCGTTCCTCGCGCCGCTGATCGCGCAGGCCCGTGCCGCGCTCGACCCGTCGACCTACGTCGCCGCCGAGACGGCCGGACGCGCGCTCGACTACGCGTCGGCGATGGCCGCGGTGCGCGCCTGGCTCGACGCCCCGGCTGCGTAGGGGCGACCCCGGCCGGCATGCCGGCCGGGGCGGCCCGTCACTTTTGGTTGATGATCGTCGGATCGATGCGCGCGCAAGCCTCGGACCCGTGCATCAGATCGACGCCGTACCGGTACGTGTTGGTGTCCGTATTGTTGTCGGTCAGCACGTATCCATTGTCATGGTCGCTGCGCTTGCCGCCATGGAATTGGCCATCGGGGTCCGGATCCTTGATGATGATTCCGGTCGGCGCGAACGTGTAGCTTCCTTCCCCGAGGCGGATCCTCCAGTGAATCACGCTTTGGCCGCCTTTGACTTCGAGCCGGTCGGGATCGAAGGTGGCGTGCGTGCAGTCCGTGACGTCGATGTACACGTTGCATTCGGCCCCTCCTCCAGGGCATCCGGGCGGCGCACCGGCCGGCCTTTCCTGTGGCTTCCCGGAGGGCATCAACTCGCACCCCGAAAGGAACAAACCGAGAGCAATCGCTGGAATCAGGATTCTCGCATTCATGTTCGAACTCCCCGATGGCTGGCGCGACGATCATTGTCGGGCAACCGGTGCGCGATGAAAAGGCAGAAAATTCGCATCGTCGGTGCCCGCCGACTCCGACCGGATGACCCGGTGACCGGCCCCCACGACCTCGCCCGCCCGACACCGGCAGCCGGGCGCGGCGAGAACCGGCCGCCATGCGTACCCGATCAAGTGCGACGCGGGTGCTCCTTGACCCTGGATACGAGCTGCGTCGGATCGACGAACCGCATCGCGATCAGCAGCCAAACGAGCGTAACGACCATGTAGATCACGGCCATTGCGTCGATCGACTGCGGCGCTCGCACGCCGGCGGCGAACACGGCGTAGTACAGCGTGACCACCAGCGTCTGCGAGTCGGGTCCGGCGGTGAGGAACGTCAGCTCGAACAGCGCGATCGTGCGCACCAGCACGAGCAGCGATGCGGCGAGGATTCCCGGCGCCAGGAGCGGCACCAGCACGTACCAGAACATCTTCAGCGTGCCCGCGCCGAAAACCCTGGCCGCGAGCTCGAGGTTGCGGTCGATCTGCTCGATGAATGGCGTCATCACCAGGATCACGAACGGTGCTGCCGGAATCAGGTTGGCGATGATCACGCCGTTCATCGTCCCGGCCAGGTGGAGCCGGTAGAGCACCGTCGCCAGCGGGATGCCGTAGGTGATCGGCGGCACCATCAGCGGCAGCAGGAACAGCAGCATGACCAGGCGCTTGCCGGGGAAATCGCGGCGGGCGAGCGTGTACGCGGCCGGCACGCCGATGATCAAGGCCAGCGCGACCACGGCACCGACGATCTCGACCGTGACCCAGAGCACCGAGCTCAGCTGAAATTCCTTCCATGCCGCGAAATACCAGCGGGTGGTCCAGCCTTCGGGCAGCCAGGTGCCGAGCCAGCGGCTTGCGAACGAGTTGGTCGCGACCGCCGCGATGATCGCGCCGATGTTGATCAGGAACAGCGCCATCACCCCCCACAGGAACGCGCCCCAGGCGTGGTCGAACCACGACCGCGCGACGTCGCGGCGCCGGTCGCGCCGGCGCTGTTGCGGCGGCGCCGCGCCGGCCACGCCACCGGTGGCGCTCATCCCTTGCCTCCGACGGCGGGGCCGCGATAGAACAGGCTGCGCGACGCCAGCACCACGGTGATGACGAGCAGCTGGACGAATCCCATGACCATCGCGATCGCGGATGCGAGCGAGTAGTCGTATTGCTCGAATGCCGCCTCGTACGCGGCGATCGAGATCACGCGCGTCGGTCCGGCGGGCGCGCCCAGCAGCACCGCCGACGGAAACACCGTGAACGACTGCACGAAGGCGAGGCAGAAGCACATCGCGAGCCCTGGCGCGAGCAGCGGAAGATAGATGTGGCGGAACTGCGCCGAGCGACCCGCCCCGAGCGTCGCGGCGGCGCGCGCGAGCGCCGGATCGATCCCGGTGATGTAGGAAAGGATCAGCAGGAACGCGAACGGGAACCCCGAGATCACCAGCGAGATCATCACGCCCCAGTAGTTGTGGGTCAGGTGGATCCTGCCGTCGTAGAGGTGTAGCACCCCGACGATCTGGGCGAGCCAGCCCTTGGGGCCAAAATAGGTGAGCATCCCCTCGGCGATCATGACGGTGCCGAGCGACACCGGGATCACCAGCACCGTCGTCACGAAGCGCTGGTAGCGCGTCTTCGAACGCATCTTGAAGGCGATCGGCAGCGCCAGACCGACGTTGATCAGCGTCACCGGCAGGGCGAGCCTCATGGTCGTCCAGATCGTCGGCCACAGGTTGTCGGCGGTGAAGAACTTCCGGTAATTCGCGAGCCAGTCGCCGTGCTGCGGCGTGAACGACAGCAGCAGCCCGTAGAGGAACGGGTAGATGAAAAGCAGCACCATGAACAGCGTCGCGGGCACCATCGGCGCCATCGTGCGATCGAGCAGCGCACGCGGAACCGCAGCGACGCGATCGGCCATTGCGTCAGGCCTGCGGGTACACGAGCGCGCGTTCCACGGGAACGTGCACGTGCACCTGCGTCCCGGCCGCGTAATCCCCGGTGGCACGGACGTGGAGCCGATGGCCCGAAGCCGTTCTCAGATCCAGCAAGGAGTCGCGACCGCAGTACTCGACCGCGTCCACGCGAACCGCGATGGTATTGGCGCTGCCGGCACCGTCGCCGACCATCATCTCCTCCGGACGCATCGCGACCCAGGCGCGGCCGTCGGGGAGAGGCAGCTTGCGGGTACCGGTGAGCCGGACGTCCGGCCCGGTCAGGGTGACGCGCTCGCCGTCGGAGCGCTCGACGTCGAGCTCGAGGAGGTTGCGGTAGCCCATGAAGGTCGCCACGGCGAGATTCGCAGGCTGCGAGTACACCTCCTGCGGCGTGCCGATCTGCTGGACGACGCCGTCGATCATGACGATGATCCGGTCCGCGAGCGAGAGCGCCTCCTCCTGGTCGTGGGTGACGTAGATCGTGGTCCGTGCGAGGTCGCGATGGATGCGCCGTATCTCGGAGCGCGTCTCGAGCCTGAGCTTGGCGTCGAGGTTGGACAGCGGCTCGTCCATCAGCACCAGCGGAGGCTGGATCACGATCGCTCGCGCGATCGCGACGCGCTGCTGCTGCCCACCGGAGAGCTGACCCGGCAGCTTGTTCTCCTGGCCGATCAGCTGAACCATCTTCAGGACGTCCGCCACCCGCCTGCGGATTTCGGCGGCCGGCATCCCGCGCATGCGCAGCCCGAAGTCGATGTTGCGGACCACGCTCATGTGAGGGAACAGGGCGTAGTTCTGGAACACCATGCCGAAGCCGCGTTTTTCCGGGGGAAGTGCGTCGATGCGCTCGTCGTCCAGCCAGATGCTGCCGTCGGAAAGGGGCAGCAGGCCGGCGACCAGATTCAGCGCCGTTGATTTTCCGCAACCCGACGGGCCGAGCAAGGCGATGAATTCCCCGCGCTCGATCGTCAGCGTCAGGCCGGACACCGCGTTGAATGCCGCGCGCCCTGCATCCGAAAACCTGCGCGTCACGCCTTCCAGCCGGATCTGCCTGAAGTCCCTGTTCATGCCATCGCATGCTCGGGTTGGGGTGGCGGTGTCCCGGTCGCGCCGAATCCATCGTCGCAGCGACGCGCGGGCAGGTGTTTGATCTGGCTCAACGATCAGGACCGACGGGGTGACGATGATTGCTCCATGGTCGAAGCCGGTGCACCATCGGGAGCGCCGCATTGCGCTGCCCGCCCGCAACCAACGCATGAACAAGACCCATAAGCTCAACGCCTGGTACGTGCTGGCCGCGATCCTCGGCGTGCTGTTCGCGCAGCAGTTCTTTCGCCAGGCGAGCCAGACCGAGGAGCTGCCGTACAGCACGTTCGAGACGCTGGTCGCCGAGCACCAGGTAGCGAAGGTCGTCGTCACCAGCCGCCACGTCGTCGGGTACTTCAAGACGCCGCAGAACGGCAAGACGCAGTTCGTCACGACCCGTGTCGATCTGCCGCTCGCCGCGATGCTGAAGGACTCGGGGATCGAGGTGACCGGCGGCGAGGAGTCGGGCCCGCTGTCCACACTGATTTCGTGGGTCGCCCCGGCCGCGGTGTTCTTCGCGATCTGGTTCCTGCTCTATCGCCGCTTCGCCGAACGCATGGGCGCCACCGGCCTGATGTCGATCGGCAAGAGCCGCGCCAAGGTCTACGTCGAGAAGGACACCAGTGTCACCTTCGACGACGTCGCGGGTGCGACCGAGGCCAAGCAGGAGCTGCACGAGGTGATCGATTTCCTGAAGAACCCGAAGGAGTACGGACGGCTGGGCGCCCGCATTCCCAAGGGCATCCTGCTCGTCGGACCGCCGGGCACCGGCAAGACGCTGCTCGCCCGCGCAGTCGCAGGCGAAGCCGGCGTCCCGTTCTTCTCGATCAGCGGCTCGGAGTTCGTCGAGATGTTCGTCGGCCTCGGGGCGGCGCGCGTGCGCGACCTTTTCGCCGAGGCCCGCAAGCAGGCACCGGCGATCATCTTCATCGACGAGCTCGATTCACTGGGGCGCGCGCGCAATTCCTACGGCGGCATCGGCGGCCACGACGAGCGCGAGCAGACACTGAACCAGCTTCTGGCCGAGCTCGATGGCTTCGATCCGCGCGAAGGCGTGGTCCTGCTCTCCGCCACCAACCGCCCCGAGATCCTCGACCCGGCGCTGCTGCGCGCGGGCCGCTTCGACCGCCAGATCCTCGTCGACCGGCCCGACAAGCGTGATCGCGTCGAGATCGTCAAGGTGCACACGCGCAAGCTGACGCTGGCACCCGACGTCGATGCCGACAAGATCGCGGCGCTGACCCCCGGCTTCACCGGCGCCGACATCGCCAACCTCGCCAACGAGGCGGCCCTGCTCGCGACGCGGCGCAAGGGGCAGTCGGTCTCGCTGGACGACTTCACGCGCGCGATCGAGCGCATCGTCGCCGGACTGGAGAAGCGGAACCGCCTGCTGATCCCCAAGGAGCGCGAGATCGTAGCGCACCACGAGATGGGCCACGCGCTGGTCGCCCTCGCGCTGCCCGGCGCCGAGACGATCCACAAGGTGTCGATCATCCCGCGCGGCATCGGGGCGCTCGGCTACACCATCCAGCGGCCCACCGAGGACCGCTTCCTGATG
>DAHUXO010000229.1 GCA_027307095.1 Betaproteobacteria bacterium
ACCGCCGTATGGCATGGCGCCCAGGCCGGTGCCCCCAACGGGCGCCTGGTCGCGCGGCTGGCCAGGCTTTCGCTGCCGCCGACGGCCGACGCAGCGAATGCGCCGGGACCGGGCGAGTCCGCGGCGCCGGCCCCGGGGGCATCTGCGGCGCCAGCAGCCGGGACAGCGACGAGCCACTGGCCCGAGGTCGATCTCGCGGCGGACGCGTTCTCGTCCAAGCAACACGCGCTGGGCTCGCTCGAATTGCTGGCCGATCCGACCGGCCCCGACTGGCAGATCCGGAAGCTCTCCCTCGCCAACGACGCGGGGCGGATCGACGCCCGGGGCTGGTGGCGCAACGCGACCGGGCATTCGCAGACGCGCCTCGACGTGGCGATCGACGTCAAGGAGGCGGGTGCGTTCCTCGCACGCTTTGGCTGGCCCGATGTCGTCAAGGGCGCGGCGACGCGAATCGACGGCGAGGTTGCCTGGGACGGCGCGCCGAGCGCGTTCGATTATCCTACGCTGTCGGGGTCGTTCAAGCTCAAGTCGGAGCGGGGCCAGTTCACCAAGATCGAACCCGGCGTCGGCCGGCTGCTCGGCGTGCTGTCGCTGCAGGCGCTGCCGCGGCGCATCACGCTCGACTTCCGCGACGTGTTCAGCGAAGGCTTCGCATTCGACAGCGTGACGGGGAACGTGCGCATGCAGAACGGCGTCATGCACACCGACGACCTGCGGCTCACCGGGCCGTCGGCGATCGTCGACATCGCGGGTGATGCGGACCTCGCGCACGAAACGCAGCAGCTCAAGGTGAAAGTCCAGCCGTCGCTGTCGAGCGGCGTGTCCGCAGGCGCGGCAGCGCTGTTCCTCGCCAATCCGCTGGTCGGCGCCGCCGTCGGCGCTGGAACCCTGCTCGCGCAGAAGATCTTCAACAATCCCTTCGATCAGCTGTTCAGCTACGAATACACGGTGTCGGGAGGCTGGGACGATCCGCTGGTCGCGCGCGTTGGGGCGAGTGCCCGGACGCTGTCGACGGTGCCGGGACGCTGATCATGGGCAGGGACGAAGCATCGGCGATGCGGGTGGCGGCGGTCCAGATGACGTCGGGCGGCGACGTGGGCGCAAACCTGCGCCAGGCGGAAGGATGGGTCGATGCGGCGGCGCGCGAAGGTGCCGAGCTCGTGCTGCTTCCCGAGAACTTCGGCCTGATGGGCCTGCACGCTCGCGACAAGCTCGCCGCGCAGGAAGAGGACGGCGATGGCGTCCAGCAGGCATTCCTCGCGCGGTCCGCGCAGCGCAACCGCCAGTACGTGATCGGCGGCAGCGTTCCGCTCCGAAGCGGCGATCCCGGCCGTGTGCGGCAGTCGCTGCTGGTCTACGGGCCCGACGGCGCCCGGGTCGCGCGTTACGACAAGATCCACCTGTTCCGTTTCACGCAAGGCAACGAGGATTACGACGAGGCGAAGACGATCGAGGCAGGTTCGGCGCCGGCGAGCTTCGATGCGCGCTGCGGGCGCATCGGCCTGTCGATCTGCTATGACCTGCGCTTCCCCGAGCTCTATCGGCGCCTCGGCGACCTGTCGCTGATCGTCGTGCCTGCGGCGTTCACGGCGCCGACCGGCGAGGCGCACTGGGAGACGCTGCTGCGCGCACGCGCGATCGAGAACCAGTGCTACGTCCTCGCGTCCGCACAGGACGGCACCCACCCGGGTGGACGCAGGACCTGGGGACATTCGATGCTGATCGATCCCTGGGGCGCGATCATCGCCAGCAGGCCCGAGGGTCCCGGCATCGTCGTCGGGGACGTGGACCCGGCGCGCATCGCCGAGGTTCGCAGCCGCCTGCCGGCACTTGCGCACCGGAAATTGCTGTCGGAGCTGTGATGCCTTGCGCGCCGACAGATGGCAATCGCAGGTTTTCACCTCGAAGTATTACCGTGCTGCCCCCGGTTTCCGGCAGTCAGCGGCCGCGCAGCAGGACGACGACGGCGCCACCGCCGCCCGCGTGGCGCGGCGCTTCGCAATAAGCGAGGACCTCGTCCCATTGCGACAGCCAGCGCCGCACCTTCCCCTTGAGCACGGGCTCGCGGTTGGGCGAAGTCAGGCCCTTGCCGTGGATGACGCGGACGCAGCGCACTCCGCGACCGCGGGCATCGGCGAGGAAATCGGCAAGCGCATCGTGCGCCTCGTCGGCAACCATCCCGTGCAGGTCGATCTCGCGTTGCACGACCCAGTGGCCACGACGCAGCTTGGCGAGCACGTCGGTGCCGAGTCCGGTGCGCAGGAAGGTCTGCGCCGCTTCGAGCTCCTGTCCGATGCCCCAGGACTGGGGCGACGGCTCCGCGCCGTATTTCGAGAGCTCGAGCGCGTCGCGCTCGTCCGCGATGCGCTGGCGGGGAATCGGTGCGGGGCGCGCGCCCGAGCGCGCGATCGCGTTCCTCGCCGGCAGGGGCGTCACGTCCGCGAACGCGTCGGCGATATCGATGTCGCGGTCGGCATGCTTGGCGGCGGTCGCGCGCTGCTTGGCTGCGGCGGGCCGGGCCGGCACGTCCTTGCGCGCCGGGTCATCGCCCTGCCGGGCGCGCGCGGTCTGGATCAGCGACTTGAGCTCGGCCAGCTTGGCCATCACGTCACGGTTGCGGCAGCGGGCGCCGCCGCGGTCGCCAGCGATTCCAGGTACGCTTCGGCGTCGAGCGCGGCCATGCAGCCGGTCCCGGCCGACGTGACGGCCTGCCGGTAGACGTGGTCCGCGACGTCGCCGGCCGCGAACACGCCCGGCACGCTGGTCGCCGTCGCATTGCCGTCGCTGCCGCCGTGCACGCGGATGTAGCCGCCGGCCATGTCCAGCTGACCCTCGAAGATCTGGGTGTTGGGCGTATGCCCGATTGCGACGAAGAACCCGTGCGCCGGAAGATCCTGCCTGGCGCCGGACTTGACGTCGGCGACGCGCACGCCGGTCACACCGGAGGCGTCGCCGAGGACCTCGTCGACGACATGATTCCAGAGCACGTGTACATTGCCGCCCGCGCCGGATTTCGCGAGCAGCCGATCGACCAGGATCGCCTCCGCGCGGAAGCGGTCGCGCCGGTGGACGACAGTGACCTTGCGCGCGATGTTGGACAGGTAGAGCGCCTCCTCGACGGCCGTGTTGCCCCCGCCGACGACCACGACGTCCTGGTTCTTGTAGAAGAATCCGTCACAGGTCGCGCAGGCCGACACGCCCTTGTCCATGTGCGCCTGCTCGGATGGAATTCCGAGGTAGCGCGCCGAGGCGCCGGTGGCGATGACCAGCGCGTCGCAGCTGTATTCGCCGCTGTCGCCCCACAGCCGTATCGGTCGCTCGCCCAAGGCAACCCTGTTGACGTGGTCGAAGATCATCTCGGTGTCGAAGCGCTCGGCGTGCTTCTGGAACCGCGTCATCAGGTCCGGCCCCATGACCCCGTCGACATCGGCCGGCCAATTGTCGACCTCGGTCGTCGTCATCAGCTGGCCGCCCTGTGCGTGGCCGGTGATCAGCACGGGGTGAAGATTCGCGCGTGCGGCGTATACTGCAGCCGTATATCCGGCGGGCCCGGAACCGAGGATCAGCAGGCGGGCGTGCTTGGTGGGCATGGCATTCTCGTCGATGCAAAACGGGTCAGTTTAAACGGAAATGGGGGTGCGGCTCCCCGCCGCAAGCGCCATCCCCGCTTCGGGACTGCGCTCCCCACGCCGCTCGCAGAGTCGCTATAATGCCGTTTATGAAGTCATAGCGGCAAATCCATGTTTTTCAAGAGAAACGGAAACCAGAAGCGGCGGACAAAGGATCCGGGGGCCGACGTGCCGCCGCGCATTGCGCGCCTGATCCGCGAGTCGTGGTGGCTGCTGGTCGTCGCGGCGTTTCTCTACCTCGCGCTGATCCTCGCGACCTACACGAAGGCCGACGCCGGCTGGTCCTATTCGGGCAACGGCGCGCCGATCGCCAACCGCGGCGGCGTCGTCGGCGCCTGGCTGTCCGACCTGCTGCTCTATCTGTTCGGATTCTCGGCATGGTGGTGGGTGGTCGGCGGCGTCGTGCTGGTCGTGCTGGGTTATCGCCGCGTCGTGTCTCCCGAGCACCGGAGCGACCATCCGCTGGCGCTGGGCGGCCTGGGCTTCGCGCTGGTGCTGCTGTCGAGCGCGTCGCTGGAATCGATCCGGCTCTGGCGCCTGCCTGCGGCACTGCCGCTCGCTCCCGGCGGCGCACTGGGCGACATGATCGGCCATGCGCTCTCGCGCGGCATCGGATTCAACGGCGCGACGCTGCTGCTTCTCGCGCTGTTCGCCGTCGGGACGTCGCTGCTGTTCGGCGTGTCGTGGCTCAAGGTGATGGAGCACATCGGCGCCGCGGTCGAGAACGCAATCGCGAGCGTGCGCAGACGGCGCGAAGCGGCGCTGGATCGGCGCATCGGTGTCGAGCGCGCGGCAGAACGCGAGTCGACGGTCGAGCATCTGCGCGAGGACACGGCGCTGCGCGAGCCGGTCCTCGTCGTCCCGCAGGTCGTGACGGTCCAGAAGTCCGACCGTGCGACGCGCGAGAAGCAGCGTCCGCTGTTCACCGACATGCCGGACTCGCCGCTGCCGCCGCTGTCGCTGCTCGAGGATGCGCCGCCGGCGACCGAGGCGGTCAGCGCCGAGACCCTCGAGTTCACGTCGCGCCTGATCGAGCGCAAGCTCGCCGACTTCGGCGTTTCGGTCAAGGTGCTGGCCGCCTACCCGGGCCCGGTCATCACCCGCTACGAGATCGAGCCCGCCGTCGGCGTCAAGGGCGCGCAGATCGTCAACCTGATGAAGGACCTTGCGCGCGCGCTGTCGGTCGTGTCGATCCGCGTCGTCGAGACCATTCCCGGCAAGTCGTGCATGGCGCTCGAGCTGCCCAACGCGCGGCGGCAGGTGGTCAAGCTGGTCGAGATCCTCGCGTCGACGACCTACAACGACGCGTCGGGAATGCTGACCCTCGCGCTGGGCAAGGACATCGCCGGCAAGCCGGTGATCACCGACCTCGCGCGCATGCCGCACCTACTGGTGGCGGGAACCACGGGGTCGGGCAAGTCGGTCGCCGTCAACGCGATGATCCTTTCGCTGCTCTACAAGGCGGAGCCGCGCGACGTGCGGCTGATCTTCGTCGATCCCAAGATGCTGGAGCTCTCGGTCTACGACGGCATCCCGCACCTGCTCGCACCGGTCGTCACCGACATGCGCCTCGCGCCCAACGCGCTCAACTGGTGCGTCGGCGAAATGGAACGGCGCTACAGGCTGATGTCGCAGCTGGGCGTGCGCAACCTCGCCGGCTACAACCAGAAGGTCGGCGAGGCGAAGAAATCGGGCAAGCCGCTGACGAATCCGTTCTCGCTGACCCCGGAAGCGCCCGAGCCGCTCGAGGAGATGCCGCTGATCGTCGTCGTCGTCGACGAGCTCGCCGACCTGATGATGGTCACCGGGAAGAAGATCGAGGAACTGATCGCGCGCATCGCGCAGAAGGCGCGTGCGGCCGGCATCCACCTGATCCTCGCGACGCAGCGCCCGTCTGTGGACGTCATCACCGGCCTCATCAAGGCCAACATTCCGTCGCGCATCGCGTTCCAGGTCGCGAGCAAGGTCGATTCGCGGACGATCCTCGACCAGATGGGCGCCGAGACGCTGCTGGGGCAGGGCGACATGCTGTACCTTCCGCCGGGCACCGGCTACCCGCTGCGCGTGCACGGCGCATTCGTCTCCGATGCGGAGGTGCA
>DAHUXO010000232.1 GCA_027307095.1 Betaproteobacteria bacterium
GCCGCCGGGCAGGAGGCAGCGCACCGCGACCTCGGCGCGCAGCCGCGACACCGCCTGCGACAGCTCGTCGCTGCGCCCGGGCGCCTCGCCCAGCCAGAACGGAATGCCGGGAGCCTGCCCCTGCGCATCTTCGACGCGCAACCTGCCCCCATCGATGCGACGAATCCGGTACGAGGTGTTGCCGAGCTGGAAGATGTCACCCGCCAGGCTCTCGACCGCGAAATCCTCGTTGACGGTGCCGACCTTGTGCCCGGAAGGCTCGAGGACGACGTCGTAGTCGGCGGTGTCGGGGATCGCGCCCCCCGAGGTCAGCGCAGTGAGCCTCGCGCCGCGGCGCCCGCGCAGCACGCCATTGACGGCGTCGCGATGCACGTAGGCGCCGCGATGGCCATGGCGCGTCGTGAACCCCTCGGCGAGCATGCGCAGGACCTGGAGGTATTCGTCCCGGGTCAGGCTCGCGTAAGGGGCCGCGCGGGTGAAGCAGGCGTAGAGCTCGTCCTCGCGCCACTCGCGCGCAGCGACCTCGGCGACGATCTGCTGTGCCAGGACGTCGAGGGGCTTGACGGGAATGGCCAGCCGATCGAGCTCGCCCCGCTGCACGGCATCGAGCAACGCCGCGCATTCGACGAGCTCGTCGCGCGAGGTCGGGAAGATACGCGCCTTGGGTATGCCGCCGACGGCGTGGCTCGCGCGGCCCGCCCGCTGCAGGAGGGTCGCGATCGAGCGCGGTGACGCGATCTGGCAGACCAGCTCGACGTCGCCGATGTCGATGCCGAGCTCGAGCGAGGCGGTGGCCACCAGCACTCTCAGGTCGCCGTCCTTCAGCCGCTGCTCCGCCGCGAGCCGGATCTCGCGCGCCATGCTTCCGTGATGCGCCATGACCTGGTCGCGGCCGAGGATCTCGGACAGGTGGCGCGAGACGCGTTCGACGAGGCGACGCGTGTTGACGAAGACCAGCGTCGTCCGGTGCAAGGCCGCGAGCTCGGCCAGGCGCGCGTACACCTGCTCCCAGACCTCGTTGGACATCACTGCTTCGAGCGGCGATGCCGGTACCTCGATCGCGATGTCGCGCTCGCGCGCGTGCCCCATGTCGACGATGGCGCAGTCGCCATGCGCGCCGACGAGGAACCGCGCCACGTCCTCGATCGGCTTCTGCGTCGCCGAGAGCCCGATGCGCTGGAGCGGCCGGTCTGCGAGCGCGTCGAGGCGCTCGAGCGACAGCGCGAGGTGGCTGCCGCGCTTCCCCGACGCGAGCGCATGGATCTCGTCGACGATCACCGTGCGCGTCGTCGCGAGCATCCGGCGTCCCGACTCGGAGCCGAGCATCACGTACAGCGACTCGGGGGTCGTGACGACGACATGCGGGGGCCGCCTGCGCATGCCCTCGCGCTCGTGCTGCGGCGTGTCCCCCGTGCGCACCAGGGTGCGGATGTCGACGTCGGGCTCGCCTCGCTCAGCGAGCGCCTGGCGTATGCCCGACACCGGCAGCGCCAGGTTCCTGTGGACGTCGTTGGACAGCGCCTTCAGCGGGGAGACATAGACGACGAGAGTCTCGTCGCGCAGACCGCCTGCATGGCCCTGCGTCAGCAGCGAGTCGATTGCGGCGAGGAACGCGGCGAGGGTCTTCCCCGACCCGGTGGGCGCGGCGATCAGCGCGTGGCGCCCGGCCTGGATCAGCGGCCACGCTCGCGCCTGGGCCGGGGTCGGCGCCGGGAACTGACGGGCGAACCAGTCCCGTACCGCGGGATGGAAGGAAGCGCTGGGTTGCAACTAGGAACCGATCGGGTGAATCACGCCCTGCCGATAGGGGCACGCGGGAGCCGGTTCCAGGTCACTCGATCCTGAATCCGATCTTCAGTGTCACCTGGTAATGGGCGATCTTGCCGTTGATGACGTGGCCGCGCGACTCGATCACCTGGTACCAGTCGATGTGCTTGATTGTAGCCGAGGCCCTGGTGATCGCATTGCGGATCGCGTCATCGCTGCTGCTGGGTGACGATCCGACGAGTTCCACCAGCTTATAGGTATGCGATGGCATCCGTGTCTCCTGAGTATGGGATTGTCGCAGCGGGCGGCTGGCGCCGGGAAGCCGGCACGGTCAATCGCGCATCGTCTCGCGCTGCTCGAGATCGACGCGCAGCTCGTAGAGGTCCTCGTCGAGCGCGTCGCGCACCGAGACCATGCCCAGCGGCCGGTCGAACTCGACGACCGGGAGGTGCCGGAACTTGCCCTCGTACATCATGCGCAGCGCCTTGCCGAACGGCTCGTCGGGATGCACCGTCTGCGGGTGGGCAGTCATGACGTCCGCGACGCGCGTCAGCGCCGGATTGCGGCCTTCGGCCACCAATCGGAACAGCGCGTCACGCTCGGTGAAGATCCCGATAAGGCGCGTCCCGTCGACGACCAGAAGCGCGCCGACGTTGTGCCGCATCATCAGTCGTGCGGCGTCGACGACCGTCGTCGTCTTCGACGCGGTGATCGGCGTCTGCCCCGCGACTATCGAACGCAGCGATCGTATCGGCATGCCCGACCCTCCTTGCCGGATGCTGGTGCCTCAAGCATACGCAGCCGGCGCGTTGGCGCAAGGGGGGCCTTCAGCGCAGCGCATTGGAGACGATCCTGTCCCAACTCAGCGTCAGCGTGTTGACGTCGCGCTGCGCTCCCTCGGCGGCGAGCTGGGCCGCCGGAACGACGATCTTGAAGCCGCCGCCGGCTGCGCGCTCGACGTCGAGGACGAATTGCAGCTTGAGCGCGGCCAGGCGGATGCACGGGGCGTCGGCGCTCGAGCGCACGAAGCCGTCGATGGCGGCGTTCACGGTCAGGGCGAGCGGGCTTTGCGCGCGGGACCCCTCGTCGATGTCGTGGACGGGCGCATCTCCGGCGACGTCGAGCTTGATGGTGATGTCCTGCGACGAGCGCCGCGCCACCGATCCCGACAGGCTCGGAGTCGCCGCGGTCCCCGCGAGCGGGAGCGCAACCAGGCGCATCTCGCCGTCGACGCTCGCCTCGGCCACCCGCCGCATTTCCAGCGTCACCGACGCGTTGCGCAGGTCGACCTCCCGCGGCTCGGAGCTGCCGCATGCCGCCGCGCGTCCCCTGACGCGCCAGTGGACCTCGCGCAACTCGGCCTTGAGCTCGTCGAAGAATTCGCCGACGGGCTTGCCGGTCACCTCCGGGCCGGGATCGAGGGTCACGCAGCCGGCGCACAGCGCAGCGGCGCCCAGCCAGGCCTGCGACCTCATCGCGTGCCACCGCCCCGCCGGATCGTGCCGGCGCGCAGGCGCAGCTCGGCGACGAGCTCGCGCATGCTCGCTTCGGCGATCGGCTCGGCGAACGTGAGCGTCCGGCACTGCAGGCCGTCGTCGATCGCGATCGTGTAGGCACGGGCGTCGGGCATCGGTGCCGCAGCGGGCGGCTGCGGGACCCCGAAGAAATCCGCCTTGCGCACGAGCTCGCCCAGGCGCGCGGCATCCTTCGCCGGCAACGCCGCGCAGTCGATGCTGACGGGCTTCGCGAGGCCGGGAAATACCGCGAGGCCGCCGTCGATCCTGAAATCGATGTGCATCGCCACCGTCTCACCTTCCGCCGTCGGTGCGGTTCTGCGTCCGCATGGTCATGGCTTCACCGACCGACCTCGATGCCGACTTCCTTCCAGGCCGCGGCGACGGTCTTCCGCCCGGAGGCCCCGAAGAGCTGCGCGGCATTCTGCGCGGTCAGCACGGCGAACTGCCGGAACGTCGACGTCTGCCTGAGCCGCCGGTCACGCAGCGTCTCGTACCAGATCCGTCCGGCCTTCTCCCACGCGTATCCGCCGAACGCCATCGCGGCGACATAGAACGCGTGATTGGGTATCCCGGAGTTCGTGTGCACGCCGCCGTTGTCCATCGTCGTGTGCACGTAGCCGGCCATGGTCGCCGGCTGCTCGTCGCGGCCGAGCACCGGGTCGTCGAACGCGCTCCCGGGCGCCTTCATCGAGCGCAGGGCGACGCCGTTGACCCTGGAAGTGAACAGGCCCGCACCGATCAGCCAGTCGGCCTGCCCGACCGTCTGCTTCTGCGCATGCTGCTTGACCAGCGAGCCGAAGACATCCGAAATCGACTCGTTGAGCGCCCCCGCCTGGCCGAGATAGACGAGCTTCGCTTCGTCGCCCGTCACGCCGTGCGTCAGCTCGTGGCCGATGACGTCCAGCGATATGGTGAAGCGATTGAACAGATCACCGTCACCGTCGCCGAAAACCATCTGGCGGCCGTTCCAGAACGCATTGTCGTAGCGTCGGCCGTAGTGGACGGTCGCGTCGAGGTGCATGCCCTCATCGTCGATCGAGTTGCGGTCATACACCACCGCGAAGAAGTCGAAGGTCGCGCCGAGGCCGTCGTAGGCTTCGTTGACTTCGACGTCCTTGCCCGCACGCGAGCCTTCCGCACGCACGGTGCGGCCCGGCAGCGTTTCCTGGTGCCCGGCATCGTAGATCGTGCGCTGCTTCGCGCGCTCGGGCAGTGTCAGCGGCGGCCTGCGAGCCCCGAGGTCGAGCAGCTGGTGAGTTGCGCGCGCGAGGCGAAGCGTCTGGTCGGTCGCAAGGGTCGCCAGCGCGGCCTCGCGCTGCGCAGGCGTTCCGCGTGACGCGATGCGCCGCAGCATTTCGGGCGGCAGGATCGCGCACCGACATCGAAAACGGCATCGCTGGACGGCCATGGCCCCCCGCTTTCGCCTCGACCCCGTCGACCTCCGCCGGTGCCTGCAGCGCGCCGTGACGGGCTCCCAGGCGCCGTTGTACCACGCGGCCTGGGCCCTGCCTACGCCCTTCGATTCAACGTGGGTAGCGACGAGGGCCGCTGCGCCAGTACCGGAGCAGGAGGTAGCCCCCGACCATCCCACCCAGATGCGCGAAGTGGGCAACGCCCTCCTGAGTGCCGGTCACGCCGAGGAACAATTCGACTGCCGCGTAGCCGAAGACGAACACGCGCGCCGGCATCGGGATCGGCGGAAACAACAGCATCACGCGGTTGTGCGGGAAGAACTTCGCGTAGGCGAGCAGCAGGCCGAACACCCCACCCGACGCGCCGATCGTCGGGTAGATGCCCCCGGTGAACGCCGCAAAGGCGAGTTGGGTGAACGCCGCCGAAAGCACCGACACGAAGTAATAGATCAGGTAGCGGCGGGTTCCGAATACCTGCTCGACCGGACTGCCGAACATGTACAACGCGAACATGTTGAATCCCAGGTGCAGCAGGCCGCCGTGCAGAAACGCGTAGGTGACGAGTTGCCACGGGTAGAAACCGACGCCCGCCATCGCCTGGGACGTGCCCAGTGGCCACAGCGCGAAGGGCACGATCAGCCCGGGCAGGATCGATTGCAGAAGGAAGATCGCGATGTTGGCAACGATCAGCGCGGTGGTGACAGGTGGCATTGGGCGGAGGCTTCGCGGAGCGCGTCAAACGCGCAGCATACCCGCTGCGTACGTCGGAACGTCGCGCGGAGTAATCGTGGGAACCGCGGGTTGGATCGCGCAATCGCCGTTGCGTTCCACCACGGCCGTCGCGGGCGCCGGCAGCCCTGCACCCGCGCAGCGTCCTCCGACCCCGGGCTCGCGCGTTGCCCGCGCCGTGGCGCTAGTGGTTCGCGGCGACCTCGGTCCTGCGTTGCGGTGCCACTGCCCCGCCCGGGGCGTCGGCCCACGACGCCGACGCTGCCGCGTCGGCACCCTCCATGACCGATGCCGTATATCGCGCCGGGGATTGCCCAGGCTGCAACCCTGCCACGATCGCGAGCGCGACCGCAGCAACCAGTGCCAGGGTGGTCGTGCGCGGACCCCGCTTTGTGCGCCACAGTTTGAACGACGTCGAAGCGTCTGGCTGCGACGCGTCGGCCGGCGGCACCGATTGCGGCAGGGCGTCAGCCGTACCCACCGAGGACAGGTCGGAATCCCCGCCCGAGGCTGCAACCTGTGCGGACTCCAGTTCCCACTCGCAATCCTGACAAAGCTTGCGCCGGTCATAGAGGACCTGGCTGCACATCCTGCACTTCGTCACTCGCGCCTCCGTCGCTTTCGGTTCAGGGCTTCCGGCGCAAGGCGGGTGCGCAGCGATGGCGCAATCCGCCCGGCGCAAGGCCCGGGCACCGGACCAAAGCAATTCGCGGACCCGGTGCCGCGCGGCTGCTGGCGCATAATCACCGACTATCGACACAATTAATAATTTAAGCTTGAGTTATCGTCACGACGGCCCGACCATTGCAACATCGAGGCATCGCCCTCTCTTCGATCCAGGAGCTGTCGCAATGACCCAGCCAGCACTGCAAGACCGGACCGGCCAACGTGTCCCCGACGTCTCGTTCCGCATCCGCCGCGACGGCGACTGGGCGAGCGTCACCACCGACGAGATCTTCGCCGGCAGGCGCGTCGTCGTCTTCTCGCTGCCCGGCGCCTTCACGCCGACCTGCTCGTCGACCCACCTGCCCCGATTCAACGAGCTCGCGCCGGTTTTCAAGGCCCACGGCATCGATGCGATCGTCTGCGTGTCGGTCAACGACCCGTTCGTGATGGAGGCCTGGGCGAAGGACCAGGAGGCCGACAATGTCGTGCTGCTGCCTGACGGCAACGGCGAGTTCACGCGCAGAATGGGCATGCTCGTCGACAAGAGCGACCTCAATTTCGGCCTGCGCTCGTGGCGCTACTCGATGCTCGTCCGCGACAGGAAGATCGAGAAGATGTTCATCGAGCCGCAGGAGCCGGGTGATCCCTTCAAGGTTTCCGATGCCGACACGATGCTCGACTACGTGAGCCCGACCGCGCGACGGCCCGACCGGGTCGCGATCCTGACGCGCGAAGGCTGCGGTTTCTGCGCGAAGGCCAAGCAGCAGCTCACCGTCGCCGGCTATGATTACGTCGAGATCCCGCTGCCGCACACGATTCGCAGCCGCGCCATCGGTGCAATCGCCGACGCAGCGACCGTGCCGCAGGTGTTCATCAACGGGCGTCTGATCGGCGGTTCGGCGGAGATCGAGGCCTATCTCCGGGAAGCCGCGTGAGGCAAATCGGCGAGCCCACCGCATCGAGGTCCAAGCACATGCAACAGACGAGCACCGACGTCGCAGTCATCGGCGCCGGCACGGCGGGCCTCGCGGCTTACCGTGCCGCCCGGGCCGCCGGCCGCCGCGCGCTGCTGATCGAGGGCGGGATCCACGGAACGACCTGCGCGCGCGTGGGCTGCATGCCGAGCAAGCTGCTGATCGCGCCGGCGGAGGCCGCGCACTCGATCGACCGCTTCGACGCCTTCGGTCTGCGCCTGGAAGGCCGCGTCCGGGTCGACGGGCCTGCGGTGATGGCGCGAGTGCGCCGGGAGCGCGACCGGTTCGTCGGGTTCGTGACCCAGGGCGTCGATGCGATCCCGGCAGCCGACAAAGTCGCCGGCCATGCGCGGTTCGCCGGCGACGCCCGGCTCGAGGTCGCCCTCGAGGACGGCAGCTCGCTCACCGTCGACACGCGCGCAGCGGTCATCGCGACGGGCTCGTCCCCGTCGCGGCCCGCCGCGTGGAACGTGCTGGGCGAGCGCCTGGTCGTCAATGACGACGTATTCGAGTGGACCGACCTGCCGTCGAGCGTCGCGGTGTTCGGACCCGGCGTCATCGGCCTGGAGCTCGGACAGGCGCTGCATCGCCTGGGGGTCCGGGTCAA
The DNA here is from genome assembly GCA_027307095.1 of Betaproteobacteria bacterium. Lineage (GTDB taxonomy): Bacteria > Pseudomonadota > Gammaproteobacteria > Burkholderiales > Casimicrobiaceae > VBCG01. The sequence continues at coordinate 7,673 of DAHUXO010000232.1, forward strand.
GATCTTCGGCCGCGGCGGAGGCGTCGGGCCTCTGTCGGATCCGGAACTGCTGGACGAAGCGCGGCGCGTGTTTGGGGCGGAGTTCTATCTCGACACCGATGCCAAGGCCGAGGTCTCGCGCGAGTGCTCGCAGGTCGTGGTCCGCTACCGCGCCCTCGACGGCGAGACGCGGGTCGAGCACTTCGATTACCTGCTCGCGGCGACCGGGCGCAGGCCGAACCTCGACCGGCTGAACCTCGAGGCGACATCGCTTGCGCGCGACGCGCAAGGCGTGCCGTTCTTCGACCGGGAAACGCTGCAATGCGGGACGGCGCCGATCTTCATCGCCGGGGACGTCAACAACGACGTCCCGCTGCTCCACGAGGCAGCCGACGAGGGACGAATCGCAGGCGACAATGCGGCCCGCTATCCGGAGGTCCGCAAGGGCCTGCGGCGGGCGCCGCTCGGCATCGTGTTCACGGACCCGCAGATCGCGATCGTCGGCGCCGGTCACCGCGCCCTGCGCGACATCCCGCACGTCACCGGCGTCGTGTCGTTCGACGACCAGGGCCGCTCGCGGGTGATGTTGAGGAATCGTGGACGCCTGCACGTCTATGCCGATGCCCGCAGCGGCGCGCTGCTCGGCGCGGAACTGATCGGGCCCGATGCCGAGCATCTCGCCCACCTGCTCGCGTGGGCCGCACAGCTCGATCTCACCGTGGCCGACATGCTGAAGCTCCCGTTCTATCACCCGGTCGTCGAGGAGGGCTTGCGCACCGCGCTTCGCGACGCGTTTGCGAAGCTGGAACTCGCCAGGCGCGGGCGCGACGCCGCTTAGCGGCGACCATTACCCCAACCCTCTCCCACTCCGTGGAAGGGAACCGCGCGACCGCGAGGCGCAAGAGGGAGCGAGACGGTGACGCATCGGCTGCGCCGCGCTTTACAGATCGCATCGAGCGCCGCGACAATATGGCCCCGCCATACGTGGAATGCAGATGAACTCGATCCTCAATCGCGCGATCGGCGCGCTCGCCGGCAGCGCCGTGGCCGCTTTCGCCGCCCTGGGCATGCTGCCTGCCGCCCACGCGGCCGACAGCGGCTCCTATCCGAACCACCCGATCCGCATCATCGTCCCCTTCTCGCCGGGCGGCGCGGTCGACGGGCCGACGCGGCTGATCGCGAAGGAACTCGCCAAGCGCCTCGGCCAGGGTGTCGTCGTCGAGAACAAGCCGGGTGCGGGCGCCACGATCGGCGCGGACATCGTCGCCAAGGCACCGCCCGACGGCTACACGCTGCTGCTGGGAACGGCGACCACACACGCCATCAACGAATCGCTGGTGAAGAATCTCCCCTACGATCCGGTCAAGGACTTCGAGCCGATCGGACTGGTGGCGATTCTTCCGTTGGTCCTCGTGGTCAATCCTTCGGTGCCGGTCAACTCGCTGCC
>DAHUXO010000237.1 GCA_027307095.1 Betaproteobacteria bacterium
GGAATAATCCATGCCGTAGACCGCCGACGTTTTCGGCTCGGTCGAAAACAAAATCGGGAAATAGAAATCCTTGTCCGGCGCAGCGGACACGACCCCGCCCGACAGCGATTTGAAGTGGTAGGCCGGAATGCCGTCGCTGACGGCGGCCGCTTCGAATTCGGCGCGCTCCTTGCGATACACCTTCGGCAACCAGCCGACGCGGAGCAGGCCCGGATGACGCTCGAACAGCCGGCCGCCGAAAACCTCGAACTCGCTGCGCGTCACTTCCTCGTTGGCGGATTCAAACAGCGTGCGCAGCGTGACCAGGCGGCCGATATATTCGTTGACGCCGTTCTGCATCTCGATGAGCTCGGTCGCGGCGACGCCCTCGAATTCGGTCCAGTTGGCGCGGCGCTCCCAGCGGGCGATGGCATAGGCGGCAACGGTGGTGAGCAACAGGCCGATGACTGCCGCAACGAAGGCGGGCCGGTTGGGCCCGGATGCGAACATCTTCCTCCGCTCGACCGTGTTTTCCCTGCTGATGTCGCCGGGACCTCGTCCGCTCATCTTCACCCCTAGAGCCTGTTCGGTTCCGATTGAATGACCCGGGCTCTACTCTCTTGTTTTGACGCGTTTTCTTCACGCGAACCGGAATCCACTTCGCTTGAAAACGCTTTCGCCGGAACGGCTGTCGAAGCCGTCCGCCTTACCATCCAGGCGCCTGCGTGCGCGACAGGACGCGACGGCGCCCGACCGGATGCGACCGGATTCGACCGGGCGCGGCCACGCCGCCGGAAGGCGCCCGCCGTCGGCGGCGAGTCACTGGACGCCGCCCGGCGCTGCCCGGCCCGGCAACGCGACGGCCCCCGATGCCCTCCCCGGGTGCGGCACCGCCATTGACACCGGAATCGCCGGGCCATCATAATTTAATGTTTCCCCTTTCTCCCATTCTCCGTCCGGAGGGATCAGATGCGTGGCTTCCACAGGATCGGCCTGACGCTCGCTGCAGCGTCGGTCATCGCGATTTACGGTTGCGGCAAGCAGGAGGCACCGAAGCAGGCTGCGCAGGCGCCTGTCGCTCCTGCCGAGGAAACGGTCACCGTGACGATAGGCTCGGCCGGTCCGCTGACCGGTGAGATCGCGCACCTCGGCAAGGACAACGACAATGGCGTCCGCCTGGCGATCGATCAGGCCAACGAGAAGAAGATCAAGATCGGCGGCAAGCTGGTGAAGTTCGCGGTGGAGAGCGAGGACGATCAGGCCGATCCCAAGCTCGGACCGACGATCGCGCAGAAATTCGTCGACGCCAAGGTGGCGGGCGTCGTCGGCCACCTGAACTCGGGCGTCACGATCCCGGCATCGGCCGTGTACCACCAGGCCGGCATCCCGATGATCTCCGGGTCGGCGACCAATCCCCAGCTCACCGAGCAGGGATTCAACAACATCTTCCGCGTCGTGGGCCGCGACGACCAGCAGGGACCTGCGGTCGCGCAGTACCTCAAGTCGATGAACATCAAGAAGGTCGCGATCGCCGACGATGCGACGGCGTATGGCGAGGGCCTCGCCAACGCGGTCGAGGCGACGCTCAAGTCCGACGGCGTGCAGATCGTCGCGCGGGAGAAGACCAACGACAAGGCGACCGACTTCAAGGCGATCCTGACCAAGATCAAGGGCCGCGCACCCGACGCCGTGTTCTACGGCGGCATGGACGCGACCGGCGGTCCGATGCTGAGGCAGGCGCGGGAGCTCGGCATCAAGGCCGTGTTCAGCTTCGGCGACGGCGCGTGCACCGAAACGATGACCAAGCTCGCGGGCGACAAGAACGCCGAAGGCTTCATCTGCTCGCAGGCCGGCCTGCCGGTGGTGGCGGCGTCGAAGAGCTTCCTCGACGCCTACAAGGCCAAATACAACGTCGACCCGATCATCTACGCGCCCTTCACCTACGACGCGGCCAACCTGCTGATCGCGGCGATGGAGAAGGCCGATTCGACGGATCCGGCCAAGTACCTGCCCGCGCTGCAGTCGATCAGCTACGACGGCGCGACCGGCCACATCGAGTTCGATTCCAAGGGCGACCGGAAGAACGCCGAGATCACGATCTTCAACATGAAGGACGGCAAGCTCCAGCCGCTGGCGGTGGTCAAGGGCGGCAAGAGCATCCCGTTCGCCGACTTCATGAAGACGGCGGCCACCGCTGCTCCGGAGGCTGCGCCGGCGATGGCGCCGGCCGCTGCACCGGCGATGGCGCCGGCCGAGCCGAAGAAGGACGACGCGAAGAAGTAGGCGACAGGGCAACCCCGCAGAAGAACGGCGCCCCGAACGGGCGCCGTTTTTTTCGCCCCTCGAACGATCGCCCGGCGCCGCCGCGGCGAAGGCGTCGCGGCCACCGGGGCCGGGTGCCGAGTCCGCAGCGCGTCCCACTTGCCGCCGATGGCCCAAAGGCCGGACAATCGCGGGGCCGAACATTCCGCTCCCATCGTGGACACCTTCATCCAGCAACTCGTCAACGGCATCACGCTCGGCAGCGTGTATGCGATCGTCGCGCTGGGCTACACGATGGTCTACGGCATCATCCAGCTCATCAACTTCGCGCACGGCGAAGTCGTGATGATCGGCGCGATGGTCGCCTACACGGTGATCGCCGCGCTGGTCGGCGCGCACCTGCCGCTGCCGCCGCTGGCGATCCTCGTCATCGCTACGCTGTGCGCGATCCCGGCCTGCATGGCAGTGGGCTTCACGCTCGAGCGCGTCGCCTACCGGCCGCTGCGGAACGCGCCGCGGCTCGCACCGCTGATCACCGCGATCGGCCTGTCGATCATCCTGCAGAACCTCGCGCTGATCATCTGGAGCCGCAGCCCGCTGCCGTATCCGCAGATCATCGACACCGTCAGCTACCACCTGACGCCACATGCGAACGGCGCCACCATCACCAACGTGCAGGTCGGCATCATCGGCCTGTCGATCGTGATGATGGGCGGTCTGCTGCTGCTCGTCTACCGCACGAAGCTCGGCATCGCGATGCGCGCGGTCGCGCAGAACTCCCAGGTCGCGGGGCTGATGGGCATCGACATCAACCGCGTGATCTCGCTCACGTTCGTGATCGGCTCGGGGCTCGCCGCAGTCGCAGGCGTGATGGACGGCACCTACTACGGGGTGGCGCATTACCAGATGGGCTTCATCCTGGGGCTCAAGGCTTTCTCGGCGGCGGTGCTGGGCGGCATCGGAAACCTTGGCGGCGCGATGCTCGGCGGCCTGCTGCTGGGGGTCATCGAGGCACTGGGCGCGGGCTACGTGGGGGACCTCACGAACCTGTGCCACCTGTCCGGCTGGTCGAGTTCGCTGGCGCAGCGCTGCGCCGACGATCCCCACCTCGCCGTGTTCGGGTCGAACTACCAGGACGTGTTCGCGTTCATCGTGTTGATCCTCGTCCTGGTGTTCCGCCCATCGGGACTGCTCGGCGAGCGCGTCGCCGATCGCGCCTGAAGCCCCGCCCGCCCGATGCGAAGCTACCTCGCCCTGCGCCGCCACCCCGGGCTCGAATGGGCTGGCCTGGCGCTCGTCGCGGTGGCGCTGATCGCGCTGCCATGGGTGCTGGCCGATATCGGCACTGCCTGGGTGCGGATCACCAACCTCGCGATCCTCTATTGCTTCCTCGCGCTGGGCCTCAACATCGTCGTCGGCTTCGCCGGCCTGCTCGATCTGGGCTACATCGCGTTCTACGGCGTCGGCGCCTATGTCTACGCGCTGCTGGCGAGCCCGCAGTTCGGCCTCCACCTGCCTTTCTGGGCGATCCTGCCGCTGGGCGCGGCGCTCGCCTGCATCTTCGGGGTGCTGCTCGGAGCGCCGACGCTCAAGCTGCGCGGCGACTACCTCGCGATCGTCACCCTCGGCTTCGGCGAGATCATCCGGATCTTCCTCAACAACCTGTCGTCGCCGTTCAACCTCACCAACGGCCCGCAGGGGATCACGCTGATCGACCCGTTCCGCATCGACGGCTTCAGCTTCGCGACGACGCAGCGCGTGCTGGGCCAGACGCTGAGCTCGCCGATCAAGTACTACTATTTCCTGCTCGCCGTGCTGCTGGTCGTCATCGTCGTCAACCTGCGGCTGCAGAATTCGCGGATCGGCCGCGCCTGGGAGGCGATCCGCGAGGACGAGATCGCCGCTCGCGCGATGGGCATCAACACGCGCAACATGAAGCTCCTGGCGTACGCGATGGGCGCGTCCTTCGGCGGGGTCGCGGGCGGCATGTTCTCGGCGATGCAGGGTTTCATCAGCCCCGAAAGCTTCGTACTGGTCGAGTCGATCATGGTGCTGTCGATGGTGGTCCTGGGCGGCATGGGCAACGTCTTCGGTGTCGTCGTCGGCGCGCTGCTGCTGTCGTACGTTCCCGAAGTCCTCCGCTATACGGTCGGTCCGGCGCAGCGGGCGGTGTTCGGGCGCACGCTGATCGATCCCGAGGTGTTCAGGATGCTGCTGTTCGGCCTCGCGCTGGTCCTGATGATGCTGTTCCGTCCGGCGGGCATCCTCCCCTCGGCGCTGCGCAAGCGCGAGCTCCAGGCGCCGACCCGGGAATGACCGCGTCTCTCCAGGACGCCGCAGCCGGCGAGCCGCTGCTCGTCGCCGACGGGATCAGCAAGAGCTTCGGCGGCGTGCAGGCGCTCGCCGCCGTCTCGTTCACGATCCGCCGCGGCGAGATCTACGGCCTGATCGGCCCGAACGGAGCGGGCAAGACGTCGCTGTTCAACGTCCTGACCGGCATCTACGCGCCCGAGGCAGGGACGTTCGCCTTCGACGGCCACGCCCTGGCGGGTCTCAAGCCCAACGACGTCGCCGAGCGCGGGATCGCGCGCACGTTCCAGAACATCCGGCTGTTCGCCAACCTCTCGGCGCTCGAGAACGTGATGATCGGCCGCCACGTGCGCACGCGCGCCAACGTGTTCGGCGCGATCTTCCGCAACGCGAGCACGCTCGCCGAGGAGCGCGCGATCGAGACGCGCGCCCGCGAGCTGCTCGATTACGTCGGCATGAGCCAGCGGGCGAACACGCTGGCGAAGCATCTCGCCTACGGCGACCAGCGCCGGCTGGAGATCGCGCGGGCGCTCGCCACCGATCCGCGACTGCTCGCCCTCGACGAGCCTGCCGCAGGCATGAACGCGACCGAGACCGCGGCACTCAAGGGCCTGCTCGAGAGCATCCGGCGCGACGGCGTGACGATCCTGCTGATCGAGCACGACATGAAGCTCGTCATGAGCGTCTGCGATCGCGTGCTCGTCCTGGACTATGGCAGGAAGATCGCCGAAGGTCCCGCGGCCGCGGTCCAGAAGGACGACAAGGTGATCGCCGCCTACCTGGGCGGCGAGGTGACGCTGAACCTCAAAGGCACATGATCGACGCGAAGAGTCCCCTGCTCGCGCTCGACCGGCTCGCGGTCGCCTATGGCGGCATCCAGGCCGTCAAGGGCATCGACCTCGCCGTCGGCGTGGGCGAGCTCGTGTGCCTGATCGGGGCGAACGGCGCCGGCAAGACGACGACGCTCAAGGGCATCTGCGGCCTGCTGCCCGTGAAGTCGGGCGGGATCCGGTACGGCGGCGACGACATCACCGGACGGCGCTCGTTCGAGCTGGTGCGACGCGGGCTCGTCATGGTGCCCGAAGGTCGCGGCGTGTTCGGCGCGCTGACGATCGAGGAGAACCTCGCGATGGGCGCCTACATACGCGACGACCGCGCGGCGATCCGGGAGGATGTCGAGCGCGTGTTCGCGCTGTTTCCGCGGCTCAAGGAGCGGCGCCGGCAGACGGCCGGTACGCTGTCGGGCGGCGAGCAGCAGATGCTCGCGATCGGCCGCGCGCTGATGTCGCGGCCAAAGCTCCTGTTGCTGGACGAGCCGTCGATGGGCCTCGCGCCGCTGATGGTGCAGAAAGTCTTCGAGACGATCATCGCGGTGTCCAGGGAAGGCGTGACGATCCTCCTGATCGAGCAGAACGCCAAGCTCGCGCTCGAAGTGAGCGACCGGGGCTACGTCATGGAGTCAGGGGAGATCACTCTCGAGGGCGAAGCCGCGACGCTGCTGCACGACCCCAAGGTGCGCGCGGCCTATCTCGGCGAGAATCCCTGATCGGCCGGGGCGGCGCGCATCTCCGACGATCGCCCTCCATCCGGCCCGGATCCGGCCGCCGACCCGGGTGGTCGGCACTCCGGGCGCCGGCCGCGCGCGGTCGGCGTCGACCGCGGGCTCGAGTGGTACCGCGAGGCGATGCGGCTCTGGAAGCGCGGGCCGTTTGCGTTCTCGGCGCTGGCGCTCGTCATCATCGCCGTCAACCTCGTGCTCAATCTGCTGCCCGCGATCGGCATCGCGATCGCGCAGGCGATACTGCCGTTGCTCGAGTGCAGCCTGCTGTATGCGAGCCTCGCGGCGGATCGCGGCGACCGCCCGCGTCTGCGTCACCTCGTCGCCGTCGCCGGCGCGTCGCCCGCTGCGCTGGCGGCGGTCGTGATCGCGGGATCGCTTGTGTTCGCCGCCGAGGCGCTGGTCGCGCTGGAGGTCGGAGGCCTCGACATGCTGTCGCCGGCAGCCAACCCGTCGGTGTCCCCGGCCGCGCTCATCGTCATCTATGCGACGGGCATGCTGGTGTCGCTGCCGGTCACCTTCGTGCCGTTCGCGGCATTGTTCGACGGCGTATCGTTTCGCGAGGCGTTCGCCCAGAGCCTCGCGGCGTTCATGCGCAACCCTGCGCCACTCGCGGTCTACGGCGCGCTGTCGTTCGTGCTCCTGCTGCTGGGCCTCGTGAGCAGCGGCTTCGGACTGCTGCTCGCGCTGCCATGGTCGGCCGCGGCGTCGTACGCGGCGTGGAAAGACATCTTCGACGTGAACTGAGCGGAGCGCCCGTCGGAGCGGATGCGCGTCAGTCCTCCATCTCCCACTTCTCGGCGCTGGCGCCCGCCAGCGCGCGCACCCGCTCCTCGTCCTGCGCGAACTCGGCAGCCGGGCCTTCGTAGACGACCTTGCCGTCGTCGAGGACATACGCGCGATCGGCGATCTCGACCGCGGCGCGTACGTTCTGCTCGACCAGCAGCACCGAGATGCCCTCCTTGCGCATTGCGGCGATAACGTCGAACACCTGTTGCACGATGATCGGCGCCAGTCCCTGCGAGGGCTCGTCGAGAATCAGCAGCTTCGGGTTGAGCAGCAGCGCGCGTGCGATGGAGAGCATTTCCTGCTCGCCGCCGGAAAGCTGCCGTCCCTTGTTGCTGCGCCGCTCGCGCAGCCGCGGGAAAAGGTCGTAGACGCGAGCCACCGTCCACGGGCCGGGCCGTTCCAGCGGCACGCGCAGGTTCTCGTCGACGGTCAGGTTGGCGAAAACGCGGCGGCCCTCGGGAACATAGCCGACGCCGAGTGCCGCGATCCTGTAGGGCGGCCAGTAGGTGGTGGCGTTGCCGAAGATGCGCACCGCGCCTTCGCGCGCGTGGGTGAGTCCGATGATGCTGCGCAGCGTCGTCGTCTTGCCCGCGCCGTTCCGGCCGAGCAGCGCGACGATCTCGCCTTCGCGAACCGCAAGGCTCACGCCATGCAGGATGTGGCTCTTGCCGTAGAAGGTGTGCAGCGCTTCCGCGTCGAGGACGTTCATGCGGCCTTCCCGAGGTATGCCGCCTGCACCCGCTCGTCGTTCGCGATCTGGTCCGGGGTGCCTTCCGCCAGCACTGCGCCCTCGGCGAGCACCATGATGCGGTCGGCAAGATGGAATATGACGCGCATGTCGTGCTCGATCAGGACGATGGTGAGGCCCTGATCCTTGTGCAGGCGGCGGATCAGCCGGGTGATGTCGTAGGTTTCCTGGTCGCCCATTCCTGCGGTCGGCTCGTCGAGAAGCAGGAGCCGGGGCTTCAGCGCCAGCGCCATCATGATCTCGGTTGCGCGCTGGTCTCCGTGCGGCAGCTCGCCGACCAGCCTGTCCGCCTTGTCGGTGAGGCCGCCCATCTCCATCAACTCAACGACGCGCGCGCGCATTTCTCCATCGTCGGTGTGCGACATCCAGGGCCGGAGCCGGTAACCCGCCGCGACCTCGACCGGAATGCGCAGGTTCTCGCGCACCGAGAACTCCGGAAAGATCTCGGTGATCTGGAATGTGCGTGCCATCCCCATCACCACCCGCTCGTGCACCGGAAGCTGCGTCACATCCACGCCGTCGAACACGATCCGCCCCGAAGTCGGCGGGAAGAAGCCGCTGATCAGGTTGAAGAAAGTGGTCTTCCCCGCGCCGTTCGGCCCGATCACCGCGCGCAGCTCCCCCCGCTCGACGGCGAGCGAAACGCCATTGACCGCCACCAGGCTTCCGAAATGGCGCGAAACGTTCTGGACATCCAGCAGGCTCATCGCATCGTCCTCCGGCGAATGATTCCGAGCACCCCGCGCGGGAAGAACAGGACGACGAGCACGAAGAACAGCCCGACGAAGGACATCCAGTTCTCGGTATGGCTCGAGACGTAGTCCTGCAGCACGACGAAGATCGCAGCACCGATCAGCGGCCCCCAGAAAGAGCGCATGCCCCCCAGCACCGCCATGATCACGAAATTCCCGGATTGCCCCCAGTAGAGCGCGCGCGGATCCGTGAAATTGTTGAGCAGCGCATACAGCGCTCCTGCGACGCTCGCGAACAGGCACGAGATCACGAACGACAGCCACAGGTGTCGCTCGATCGGGATGCCGAGGAAGCGCGCGCGGCGCTCGTTCTCCCGGATCGCGAGCAGCGTGCGGCCGAACGGCGAGCGCAGGAGAAACGCCATCACCCCCACGGATAGCGCAAAGCACAGGAGCACGAAGTAGTAGAAAGCCTTGCCGTCGTGCTCGATGTCGATCGTCGTGAAACCGAGGTTCAGCGGAATGCGATGCCATCCGCTCAATCCGTCGTCACCGCCGGTCACGGTATTCCAGCGGAAGGTGATGAAATAGAACACCTGCCCGAACGCGATCGTCACCATCGCGAAGTAGACGCCACGGAGCTTGACGATCAGCGCACCGATGATCATCGCCGCGATCGTGCCCGCCGCCATTCCGACGAGGATCGCCAGCGGCGTGCTGGGCACCAGGTATTTGATCGTCATTGCCGCCCCGTACGCGCCGAGGCCGAAATACGCGGCATGACCGAACGAAAGCGTCCCGGTGAATCCGAGCAGGAAGTTGAGCGCCATCGCGGCGAGCGCGAGCACGACCACCTGTGTGCCGAGCTCGGTGTAGCTCCCGACCGCGCGCATCCAGAGCGGCAGCGTCAACAGGACGATCCAGATGATGGCCGACGAGGTTCGTGAACTCAGCCGGTTCACCGGTAGGCGCTTCACTGGACCCTCCCTTCCTCGCCGAGCAGGCCGCGCGGGCGGATCAGCAGCACCAATCCCATCATCACGTAGATGATGGCCTCGGTCGCCGAGGGCGCGAACACGGTGGTGATCCCCGAGGCGACGCCGATCAGGAGGCCGCCCAGCAAGGTCCCCGGCAGGCTGCCGAGTCCGCCGACGATGATCGCGACGAAGCTCGGCATGATCAGCGAGGTTCCGATCGTCGGCGACAAGCCGAGCATGCCGGCGGCGAGCACCCCGGCGAGGCCGGCCAGGTAGATCCCGAGGCCGAAATTGAGGGTGCGCAGGATGCGCACGTTGACACCCAGGACCGAGACGGTCTCGAGATCGAGCGTGCCGGCGCGGATGCGTATGCCGAGGCGGCTGCGCGTCAGGATCAGGAACAGGCCGGCCACCGCGGCACCGACGAGGAGCACCATGAACAACCGGTATCCGGTGAGGAAGAAATAGTCGGAGCTCAGGGGCTGCATCAGCCAGTCGGGGACCTGGAAGGGGACGCTCTGCGCACCCCATATGAAGCGCGTGCTGTCCTCGAAGATGTAGGCAAGTCCGAAGGTGAGCAGCAGGCTGTAGAGCGGATCGCGGCCGTATACGCGGCGGATCAACAGGCGCTCCACGATCAAGCCGAGGAATGCCGTCAGGAACGGCGCTATCAACAGGGCGCCCCAGAAGCCGACGAACGGGATCAGCGCATACGCGAGGTAGCCGCCGATGGCGAGGAATCCGCCATGGGCGAAGTTGATGACGCCGGAAAGGTTGAGGATCAACGAGAGGCCGAGGGCCATGAGCGCATAGAACGCGCCGACGATCAGGCCGTTGAACACATTGAAGAGAATCAGTTGGGTCATTGGAATCTTCCGCTGCGCGACTCGTCGGCCACGCTGGAATGGACTGCTGGTCTTGCGAACGGGTCCCCTGCCGAACGCCGGAATCCGCCTGCGTGGCAGGCGCAACCCGGACTGCGAAGCGCCTCACTGCCGCGCCTCGTCACCAGTCTCCCGACGCCGTTCCAAGCCGCCCGGGCACCGCGGCTGCCGCGATGCCCGGAACGGTGCCCGTTCAAGCCGGCCAGGTCATCTTGCAGCCGGTCTCCTCGAGCGTCCCGGCGACGTCGACTCCCTTGACCACCTGGGTCACCTTGAACAGGTCGTCCGGCGCGCTGCCGCTCGCCTGGGCGTGGCCGACGAACAGGTCCGGAATCAACTGGTTCTGTCCGGCACGGAAGAATGCGCCGTCCGGCATCAGCGCCACCTCCGGCGGAAGGTGATAGCCCTGGAGGAACTTCGCCATCTTGACGGCTTCGAGCGACTTCGCGCCGTTCGCGGCGAGTGCGCAGCTCCAGGTCCCGGCGAAGCCGAACCAGGTGCGCGCGGTCGGCACCCTGCCCGTCTTCTTCTTGATTGCCGCGACGAATTCCGCGACATGCGGCACGCCTGGCTGGTTCCAGTACCACTCGAATACCCAGGTGCCGATGCGCGCCTCGGGCGGCAGACCCTCGAGCGGCTCGAGCTCGCCTTGCGCGCCGGCAAGATGGACGCGCTTCTCGAGACCGAACTGGACCGCCTGCTTGAGCGCATTCACCTGGTCATCGCCCTGGACCAGGAAGATGATGACGTCGGGCTTCGCCGCCTCGGCAGCAATCAGGTACGAGGAGAAGTCGGTCGTGCCGAGCGGCGTGAGGGCGCCGCCGGCCCGGCTGCCGCCGAGGGCCGCGACCGCCTTGATCATGCCCGCCTCGAGCGTGTGGCCGAAGGCATAGTCGGGCGTGATGTAGTAGAACTTCTTGCCGTAGTCCTTCACCAGCGTGGCGGCGACTGCGTTCGCCTCGGTCTGGGTCGTATTGCAGATGCGGAACACGTTCCAGTGGCAGCCCGTTCCGGTGATCGCGTCGGTATGGCCACCCGGATCCATCATGAACACGCCCTTCTCGTAGGCGACCCCCGCCATGGCGACCGCCAGTGCCGAGTTGACGTTGCCCACGAGGAAGTTGACCTTGTCGCGATCGATCAGCTTGCGCGCCTTCTGCACCGCAGTGCTGGAGTCACCGCTGGTCGAGTCCTCGACCAGGAGCTCGACGTGCCGCCCGAGGATGCCGCCCTTCGCGTTGATCTGCTCGACTGCATATTGGCAGCCGATCAGCTCGTTCTTGCCAACCGCAGCGTAGGTTCCGGTCAGCGGATTGTCGAGGCCGATCTTGACCGGCTCCTCGCCGCGTGCGCTGATGATGAAAGGTCCAGCCAGCTGCGCTGCGCCGACGGCCAGGCCGGCCTTCAGGACTGTGCGGCGACTGCTGCGTTGGGGTGGTTCGCGATCCATGTGTTTCCTCCGAGGTTGGGTTCCGTGGTTCAGCCGATCGTTCAGCCTGTTCTTCTGTGGGCTACCGGTCAGGTCCGGCGGACACTCCCTCAGCCCCCAGCCACGAACTGCAATCGAGGGGGCGGGCACCCGCCGCCAGCCGGCGAATGATGTTGGCGAATACCGAGATTGTCAAACTGATTTGTCGGTTGTCCGATGGGCAGAAATGCCCCTACTTGGCGCACGTCGCGGCGGGTGACCGGCCTGCGCACAACGAAGCCTGGCCTACGGGCGCCGCGCGAATCCTGCGAGGCCCGCCTCGGGCAGGCTGCGCTCGACGACGACGGCGTCGACTTGCGCCGCACGCGGACCCCGCCGGCAGCGCTCCAGCAGTCGGTCGCACGCATCGCGGGGGCCCTGGATTCGCGCCTCGACCACGGCGTCGTGGCCGTTTCGCACCCATCCATCGACGCCAGCGTCCTGCGCCGCCGCGACCATCCAGTCGCGGAAGCCGACGCCTTGCACCATTCCGGTGATTCGCACCCGGCAGCTTCGCGCCGGCGCCGCCCGCCAGCGGGAGTAGAGCGCCAGCGCGGCGACCGTCTTGGCGTCGGTCAGCCGGCCCCAATCCAGGGCGTCGTAGAGCTCGTCCCCGCTGCAGGTCACGATCTCGAGGAACTCTCCCGGATCGAGCCGCGACCCGACGTGCATGAGCCCGCGCGCGAGATAGAGGTCGATCGCCTCGGTCGAATAGGAGATGACCGGATGCACGGCACCGAGCAGCGTCCATTCCACCGCCGCGTATCCGGTCTCCTCCAGCAGTTCCCGCCGCGCCGTGACCAGTGCGGTCTCGCCGGGATCGAGCTTGCCCGCAGGAAACTCGAGGAACGCGCGGTTCAGCGGATACCGGAACTGGCGCTCGACGACCAGCCGCCCGTCGGGAAGCTCGGGGATCATCAGCACGGCGCCGGGATGCACGACGTATTCGCGCAACGCTTCGCCGCCGTCGGGCAGGCGCACGCGGTCCTGGCGCACGTCGAGCAGCTTGCCCCGGTAGACCTGGTCGCCGGAAAGACGCGTCTCCTGCAGAGGATCGTCGTCGGTCGGGGCCGCCGGTCGGGAATCGCCGGCCAGGGAAGGGCGCGGCGGCGCCCGGTCGTCGCCCGAGGAGGTCATGCCAGCCAGTCGCGCGCCGGGAGGAAATCGGTGTAGAGCCGCGCTTCGGGAGACCCCGGCTCGGGCGTCCATTCGTAGCGCCAGCGCGCCTGCGGCGGCATCGACAGCAGGATCGCCTCGGTGCGACCGTTGGACTGCAGGCCGAACAGCGTTCCCCGATCCCAGACGAGGTTGAACTCGACGTAGCGCCCGCGGCGGTAGGCCTGGAAATCGCGCTCCCGCTCGCCGTAGGGCAGGTTGCGGCGCCGCTCGAGTATCGGCAGGTAGGCGGGAATGAAATGGTCGCCGACGCTGCGCGTCATCGCGAACGCCTGCGCGAAACCGCCTTCGCTGCAATCGTCGTAGAAGATGCCGCCGATCCCGCGCGCCTCGTGGCGGTGCCTCAGGTAGAAATACTCGTCGCAGCTGCGCTTGAAACGCGGATGGAGCTCGGCGCCGAAAGGCGCGAGCGCATCGCGGCAGGTCGCGTGAAAATGCCTCGCGTCGTCGACGAAGCCGTAATGGGGCGTCAGGTCCATGCCGCCGCCGAACCACCAGACGTCCTCGCGCGCCGTCGCATCGCCGGACGGCGCGGCGGCGCTGCCCGGCGCGATGAAGAAACGGACGTTGAGGTGCACGGTCGGAGCGAACGGGTTGCGCGGGTGGATCACCAGCGACACGCCCAGCGCCTCCCAGGCGCGGCCGGCGAGCTGCGGCCGCTGCGCGGTCGCCGACGCGGGGAGGTGGCGGCCGGTGACCTGCGAAAAGAGCACGCCGGCGCGCTCGAGGACTGCGCTGTCCTCGAGCCACATCGTGGTGCCGCCTCCGCCCTCCGCGCGCGTCCATTCGTCGCGGCGAAACGTCCCGCCGTCGACCCCCTGCAACGCTTCGACGATGCGCTGCTGCAAGCCGGTCAGATAGGCGCGGATCGCCGCGATGTCGGGATTGCCGCCAATGACCGCTGAACCGTCCACGCCCGGCGCTCCGGCTCAGCCCCGTCGCGCCAGCGCGCGGTGGCCGATGTCGCTGCGGTACTGCATGCCGTCGAAATGGATCGCCGACACGGCCCCGTAAGCCGCGCGCTGCGCCTGGCGGATCGAGTCGCCCAGCGCGGTGACGCCTAGGACGCGCCCCCCATTGACCCGGACTTCGCCTTCGGTCAGCGTGGTGCCGGCGTGGAACACGACGACGCCCGGATGCGCATCCTCGGTGATGCGGTCGAGGCCGACCACGACGTCGCCCTTGCGCGGCGCTGCCGGGTATCCGGCCGCCGCGAGCACGACGGTCAATGCCGCGCGGCGGTCCCATTCGGCCTCGGTCCGGTCCAGCGTGCCGGCGAGCGCGTGCTCGAACAGCACGACCAGGTCGGAGCGCAGGCGCGCCATGATCGGCTGCGTTTCGGGGTCGCCCAGGCGGCAATTGAATTCGAGAACGCGCGGCGACCCCGTCGCGTCGATCATGACCCCCGCGTAGAGGAATCCGGTGTACGGCATGCCTTCCGCGACCATGCCTTCGACGGCGGGAGCGATGACCTCGCGCATGATCCGCGCGTGGACGGTCGGCGTGACGACGGGTGCGGGCGAATACGCGCCCATCCCGCCGGTGTTGGGCCCCTGGTCCCCGTCGCCCAGGCGCTTGTGATCCTGCGACGACGCGAGTGCCAGCACGTGCACCCCGTCGGCCATCACGATGAAGCTCGCTTCCTCGCCCTCGAGGAAATCCTCGATCACCACGCGCGCGCCGGCGGTACCGACCGCGTCGCCCGAGAGCATCGCGTCGATCGCCGCGTGCGCCTCCGCGACGTCGGCGGCGACGACGACGCCCTTGCCCGACGCGAGGCCGTCGGCCTTGACGACGATCGGCGCCCCGCGGGCGTCGACCCAGGCGTGAGCCGCCGCCGCGTCGGTGAATGTCCGGTACTGCGCGGTCGGAATTGCATGCCGCTGCATGAAAGCCTTGGCGAAATCCTTGGAGCTTTCGAGCTGCGCCGCGGCGCGCGTGGGCCCGAAGATGCGCAGGCCGGCCGCGCGGAACGCGTCGACGACTCCCGCCGCGAGCGGCGCCTCGGGACCGACGACGGTCAGCCCGACCGATTCGCGCTTCGCGAAAGCGATCAGCGCCGGGATATCGTCGATGGGGACGTTGGTGAGGTCGGGGTCGCGCCCGGTGCCAGCGTTGCCGGGCGCGACGAACACCTTCGCGACGCGGGGCGACTGCGCCACTTTCCACGCGAGCGCGTGCTCGCGCCCGCCCGAACCGACGATCAGGACGTTCATCGGCCGCGGTCGCTCACTTGAGGATCACGCGGCCGAACACGAAGACCGTGCTTCCGTGATTGAGGCCGCCGTTGAGGGTCGGAATCCAGGTCGCGGACAGCGTGGCGTCCCGGTAGCGCAGCGAGGCGATCGGCAGCACCGCCGGAAACGGAGCGCCGCCGAAGATGTCCGGCCGCTGCACGAGCACCGCCGTGTACCCGAGCCCGGGCTGCACGTCGCTGCGCGGGCCCCAGTAGGTCGCGTATTCGTAGCCGAGGTTCCACTGCGCGTGCTTGTGCGAATCCCGAAACACCAGCGCGTACACCGAGTGCGTATCGCCGTCGGGATCCTCGGTGGTCCGGATCAGGCCCAGGCCCCAGGCGTTCTTGTTGAGCTGCGCGCGCCGCTCGGGCGACCACGTGAACGGAAGGTGGTATGAATAGCCCGGGATCAGCACGCCGCTGCGGCCGTTGTCGTAGGTGTCGACGAGGCGCGTGCATGCGTTGGCGAACGGCACCGGAAGCGTGTCGCAGGACGCGGCCTGCGCGATCGGCGCCGCTGCGAGCAGCGTCAGCCCCGCGATTGCGCCCCAGGCGGGCGCTCCGGCAGGTCCCGGGCCCGCGGCCGCCCGCCGCCGCAGCACGCGCCGGCTCACGCATCGCGCGTCAGTGCCTGAAGTGGCGCACACCGGTGAACACCATCGCCATCCCGCGCTCGTCGGCCGTGGCGATGACCTCGTCGTCGCGCACGCTGCCACCGGGCTGGATCACTGCGCTCGCGCCGTTGTCCGCGACGACGTCGAGGCCGTCGCGGAATGGGAAGAAGGCATCGGACGCGACGACCGATCCGGCGAGCGACAGGCCCGCATTGCCGGCCTTGATCGCGGCGATGCGCGTCGAATCGACGCGGCTCATCTGCCCGGCGCCGATGCCCAACGTGCGCCCACCCGCGCAATAGACGATTGCGTTCGACTTGACGAACCAGGCCACCCGCCATGCGAACAGCAGGTCGGCGATCTGGGCCGCCGTCGGCGCGACTCGCGTGACGACGCGCAGGTCGCCCTCGCCCACGTCGCGTGCGTCGCGCGTCTGCACCAGGAAGCCCCCGCCGACCCGCTTCAGGTCCCATTCCTCGCGCTGCGCGTCGAGCGTTGGCAGCGCGAGTTCGAGCACACGGACGTTCTTCTTCTGCGCGGCGATTGCCAGCGCCTCGGGCGAATACCCCGGCGCGACCAGCACTTCGGCGAACTGCGCGGAGACTGCCTCGAGCGTGGCTGCATCGACGGGGCGGTTGAACGCGATGATCCCGCCGAACGCCGACGTCGGATCGGTCGCGAACGCCCGGCGATACGCATCCAGCGGCTCGCCCGCGATCGCGACGCCGCAGGGATTCGCATGCTTGACGATGACGCAGGTCGGATCGGCGAAGGTCGTCACGCATTGCCAGGCCGCGTCGGCGTCGGCGACGTTGTTGTAGGACAGTTCCTTGCCCTGCAGCTGCCGGTAGGAGGCGATCGCCGACGGCGCGGCGGCGCTCTCGCGGTACAGCGCCGCGCGCTGGTGGGGATTCTCGCCGTAGCGCATCTCCTGGCGCTTCTCGCCCGCGACGTTGAAGGACTGGGGGAACCCCTGGACGCTCCCGTCGGCCGCGCGCGCCGACACCCAGTTGGCGATCGCCCCGTCGTAGGCCGCGGTGTGCGCGAACGCGCGCTGCATCAGCCGAAAGCGAAGCGCGGCGGACAGCGTTCCGCCGTTCGCCGTCAGCTCGGCCAGCACGTCCCCGTAATCGGCCGGGTCGACGACGACGCCGACGTGCGCCCAGTTCTTCGCCGCGGCGCGCAGCATCGCGGGGCCCCCGATGTCGATGTTCTCGATCGCATCGTCGAGCGTGCACTGCGGGTTCGCCACCGTCTCACGGAACGGGTAGAGATTGACGACGACGAGGTCGATCGGCGCGATCCCCGCCTCCGCCAGGGCGTCGCGGTGCGACTGCAGGTCGCGGCGCGCGAGGATGCCGCCGTGCACCTTGGGATGCAGCGTCTTCAGGCGCCCGTCGAGCATCTCGGGGAAGCCCGTGTACGTGCCGACGTCGGTGACCGGGATGCGGGCCGCGGCCAGGAGCTTCGCGGTGCCGCCGGTCGACAGTAGTTTGACGTCGCGCGCGACCAGCCCGCGCGCAAGCTCGAGGATCCCCGACTTGTCCGAGACCGACAGCAGAGCCTGCGTGACGATTCCCGTCATCGGCTCGCCCACGTCAGATCAGCTTGTACTTGGCGAGCTTGGCGCGCAGTGTGTTGCGGTTCAAGCCCAGCATGTCGGCTGCATGCGTCTGGTTGCCGTTCGAGCGCTCGAGCATCGAGCTGAGCAGGACGCGCTCGACCTGGGTGATCACCATGTCGTACACGCCATGCGGCGGCTCGCCGTCCAGCCGCTTGAAATAGTCGTCCAGCGAGCGCTCGACGCTGCGCCCGATCTCGTTGCTGCCGTTGAGTCGAATGTTCTTCTTCACGCCGCGAGGGCCTCCTCCCAGGACACCTGCGATGGGCGATACTGCAGGCGATGATCCGCGCGCGCGGCGGCGTCGAAGAACCGGTCGACGGCGGCCGACTGCTCGGCGACCGATTCGGCGACGTTCACTTGGCGTCTGAAGTCCTCCGATCCCCGGAGGTCGCGCGTATACCAGTGCAGGTGCTTGCGGGCGATGCGCACGCCCAGCGCCTCGCCGTAGAACGCGTAATGATCCGCGAGGTGCTCGTCGATCAGCGCGCGGACCTCCGCCACGGTCGGGGCAGGCAGCAATTCCCCGGTGGCGAGGTAATGGGCGATCTCGCGGAAGATCCACGGACGCCCCTGCGCGGCACGCCCGATCATCAGGGCGTCGGCGCCCGTGTATGCGAGGACCTGGCGGGCGCGTTCGGGCGCGTCGATGTCGCCGTTCGCGATGACCGGAATCCTCACGGCGCGCTTGACCGCGCGCACCGTGTCGAACTCGACGGGACCGTTGAACAGGCATGCGCGCGTGCGCCCGTGGACTGCGAGCGCGGCGATGCCGGCATCCTCGGCGATCCTCGCGATGGCGAGCGCATTTCGCGTGTCGGGCGAGGGACCGGTGCGGATCTTGAGTGTGACCGGAACGTCGACCGCACGCACGACAGCTTCCAGGATCGACGCGACCAGCGGTTCGTTTCCGAGCAGTGCGGACCCCGCGGCTGCGTTGCAGACCTTCTTCGCCGGGCATCCCATGTTGATGTCGATGATCTGCGCGCCGCGGTCGACGTTGTAGCGCGCGGCATCGGCGAGCAGTGCCGGATCGGCGCCCGCGATCTGCACGGCGATCGGCGCCACCTCGCCGTCGTGGTCGGTGCGCCGCCGCGACTTGTCGGTCGCCCACAGGCGCGGATTCGCGGCGACCATCTCCGACACCGCGTATCCCGCGCCCAGCCGCTTGCACAGCATCCGGAACGGACGATCGGTGACGCCCGCCATCGGCGCGACGGCGAGATTGTTCGGCAAGGAATGGCCACCGATGCGCACGGCCTGCACTATCGACTTCGAGGGGAGGGGGTCGAATTATACCGGCAATCGCGCGCCGTCGATCACCGTTCGGCAGGATGCTTCAGTGAATTCCGAACAGCATCGCCCGCGTGAACGCGCGCTTGGCGAAAGGCATCGCGTCGAGCAGCGCAAGGCCGATGCCGCGCGGCACGGACAGCCATGGCCGGTCATTGCCGAACAGCTGCACGAGCCCATGCGTGAAGGCGATGCCCGCGCGCCGGTCGACGGCACGCCCGCGTCGGTGGCGATCGAGCATCGCCACACTGCCGAGATCATCGCGCGGCGACTGCAGCACAGTTTGCGCGAGCTCCCAGGCGTCGCGCAAACCGAGATTGAAACCCTGCCCCGCGATCGGATGCAGCGCCTGCGCCGCGTTGCCGATCACCGCGACGCGCGTCGCCGTCGTCGCCGTCGCGACCTCGAGCACGAGCGGAAAGCTGCGCCGCTCGGCGACCCCGGCGAAGCCGCCGCTGCGGCTGCCGAAATGCGCCGCGAGCGCGGCGAGGAACTCGGCGGCCGGCACGTCCAGCAATCGCGCGGCCCGCTCCGGCGTCTGCGTCCACACCAGCGCATAGTGGTCGCGCTCCGGGAGCAGCGCGACCGGCCCGTCCGGCGTGAACCGCTCGTAGGCGACGCCTTCGTGCGGGCGCGACAGGGCGATCGCGGCGACCAGCGCGACCTGCCCGTAGTCGCGGCGCGTGCGCGTGATGCCTTCGATCGTCGACCCGGCGCCGTCCGCGACGACGGCGAGTCGCGCGTTCAGCGCGCTCCCGGGCGCCCCGTCGATCTCGACCGTGGCGGCGGCGGCCGAACCGGCGACGCTGCGGGCCGCCGTGCCGTAGCGCATCGCGACCCGCGTACTTTGCAATGCGGAATCGAGTGCGGACTGCAGCGCCCGATACGAGACGACGTAACCGAGCGCGGGAAGACCCTGCTCGCCGGCATCCAGCGTCAGGGCGCCGAAACCCCGCGCCTGCGATACGTCGATGGCGACGATCGGCGTGACCGCGCCCTCGGTCGCGGCGAGGCCCGCCCACACTCCCAGCCGTTCGAAAACCAGCCGCGCGCCATGCGACAGCGCGAGCGAACGATCCGTGCGCGCCGTCTCGCCGGCCGCGCGGGGATCGACGACGACGACGTCGAGATCCGAGTCGGCGAGCGCCAGCGCGAGGGTGGCGCCGACCGGCCCCGCGCCGACGATCGCGACATCGTGCGTCATCGTCAGGCGCGAAGCGCCCGGCAGGCCGCCTCGACGTCGGCCACCGACTTCGGCGCGGCCGCCGTGAGGTTCTCGACGCCGGCGGGTGTCACGAGCACGTCGTCCTCGATGCGCACGCCGATGTTCCAGAACCGCTCGGGCACGTTGGCCGCCGGCCGGATGTAGGCTCCGGGCTCGACCGTCAGCACCATGCCGGGGGTCAGGCGCACCGACTCGCCGCGCTGCTGGTAGAGCCCCGCGTCGTGCACGTCCATGCCGAGCCAGTGCCCTGCGCGATGCATGTAGAACTGCTTGTAGCTGCCGCTCTCCAGCACCGCGTCGAGCGATCCTTCGCACAGGCCGAGGTCGATGAAGCCCTGTGCCAGCACGCGCTCGGCGGTGCGGTGGTAGTCGTGGAACGGCATCCCCGGCGAGACCGCGTCGATGCACGCGAGCTGCGCGGCGAGCACGAGATCATAGATCGCTTTCTGCGGCCCCGTGAAGGCGCCGTTGACCGGGAACGTACGCGTGATGTCGGACGCATAACCCTGGTACTCGCAACCCGCGTCTATCAGCAACAGGTCGCCGCTCTGCATCTGGCGGTTGTTGTCGCGGTAATGCAGCACGCAGGCGTTGGGGCCCGAGGCGACGATCGACGAATAAGCGAGGGCCTGCGCCCCGCTCGTCAGGAACTCGTGCGCCAGCTCGGCCTCGACCTCGTACTCGAGCGCTCCGGGCCGTGCCGCGGCCATGGCGCGGCGGTGCGCGTCGCTCGAGATCGCGCAGGCGCGGCGCATCAGGCCGATCTCGTGACTGTCCTTGACCAGCCGCATCGCATCGAGCGCCGCGCGGATGTCGACGACCTCCTCCGGGGCCGAGACCCCGGTGCGGGCACGCCCGCGGACCTCGTTCAGCAGGTCGGCCACCTGGCGATCCCAGTCCGCGAACAGGCCCAGCGGCGTGAACAGTGCGGGCCGGTCCGACGCGATCTCCGGGAGCTTCGCCTTCAATGCCGAAATCGGGTGCGCCTCGTCGAATCCGAAGATCTCGCGGGCGGCGTCGGGGCCGTAGCGAAACCCATCCCAGATTTCGCGCTCGTCGTCCTTTTCGCGGCAGAACAGCAGCTGGCGGTCGCCGTCGGGTCCGGCGACCAGGGCGATCACCGCCTCGGGCTCGGGAAAGCCGGACAGGTAGTAGAAATAACTGTCGTGCCGGAACGGGTAGAGCGAGTCGCGATTGCGCGGGACTTCGGGTGCGGTCGGCAGCAGGGCGAGCCCGCCGCCGCTCTTGCCGCGCATCGTCTGCAATATCGCATCGCGACGCGCGCGATAGACCTGGTGGGCGTGGTTCATCGTGTCATCCAGCGTTCGATCGCGTCATTATAGGGCGGGGCGCGCCGGCTCCGCTCAATCCGGCCGTTCCGGGAAAACCGGGACAGACCCGGATTTCGATTGCGAAATCCGGGTCTGTCCCGGTTTTCCCGATTTCGGCAGGCGCCGGCGGAGGTGCGCCTTTCATGAATGAGGCGAAGCACTTAAGATTGCCGCATGGTCGCCGACGTCCGCCCGCGCCCCGGATGACGCCCGCGCGAACTGCGCAGATCGCGCTCGCCGCAACGCTGACGATCCAGATCTTCACCTCGTTCGCCGGCACGGCGGCTGCGGTCCTGGCGCCCGCGATCGCCGGCGACTTCGGGGTCGACCCGCGCTGGATCGGGATCTTCATCGGCACCGTCTACGGCGGCGCGATGCTCGCGAGCCTCGCCTGTGGCAGCTTCATCGAACGCTACGGTCCGATCCGCGTATCGCAGGTCTGCGTCGTGCTGTGCACGCTCGGCATCGCGGCGATGGCCGCCACGCCTGCAACGCTGCCCGGGCTGCTTGCGCTGGCCGCGGTCGTCATCGGCCTCGGCTACGGACCGATCACGCCGGCATCGTCGCAGCTGCTGCAGCGAACCGCAGCGCCGTCGCGGATGGCGTTGACGTTCTCGATCAAGCAAACCGGCGTTCCGGCCGGTGCGGCGCTGTCGGGTGCGCTGCTGCCGGGCATCGCGCTCATCGCGGGATGGCGCCCGGCATTCGTCGCGGTCGCGCTGGCCGGCGCGATCGTCGTCGCGCTCGCACAGCCGATTCGTGCCCGGCTCGACGCGGAGCACTCTCCGCGGCGGCCGATGTCCGTCGCCGGAATCGTCGCCCCGCTCGCACTCGTGTGGCGGTCGAAGCCGCTGCTGATGCTGGCGCTGGTCTCGTTCGCCTATTCTGCAACACAGGTGTGCCTGACGAGCTACCTGGTGGTCTACCTGACCGCGGCGCTCGGATTCTCGCTGGTGTCGGCGGGACTCGCGCTGACCGCGACGACGATCGCCGGAGCCTGCGGGCGCATCGGCTGGGGAATCGTCGCGGACCGGCTGCTCGCGCCGCGCAAGGTGCTGGCGCTGATCGGACTGATCGCCTGCGGCTGCGCAGTCGCGATGGCCGCGTCCACACCGCGCTGGCCGCCAGGGCTGGTCATCGGGCTCGCGGCCTGCTTCGGCGCCACGGCGATCGGCTGGAACGGCGTCCAGCTCTCGGAAGTCGCCCGCCTCGCGCCGCCCGGCGCGGCCGGCAAGGTGACCGGCGCGGCGAGCGTCATCACCTTCGCCGGGGTGGTCATCGGCCCGCCGTCGTTCGCCCTCCTGTCCAGCCTGACCGGCAGCTACCGCGCCGGTTTCGCGGCGACCGCGCTCGCCAGCGGCATCGCCGCAGCCGCGCTCCTGGTCAGGGAACCGCATACAATCGACGTCTGAAATAGCGAGGGAGTCGACCCATGGACCGCATACCCGACATCGATCCCCAGGAAACCCGCGAATGGCTGGAAGCCCTCGAAGGCGTGCTCGCCGCCGAAGGTCCCGATCGCGCGCATTTCCTGATCGAGCAGCTGATCGACAAGGCGCGCCGCTCGGGCGCCTACCTGCCGTTTTCGGCGAACACCGCGTACATCAACACGATTCCCGTCGAATCGCAGGTGCGCATCCCCGGCGACCAGAATATCGAGCACCGGATCCGCTCGATCGCGCGCTGGAACGCGATGGCGATGGTCGTTCGCGCCAACAAGCACACGAACGTGGGCGGCCATATCGCGAGCTACGCGTCGGCAGCGACACTGTACGACGTAGGCTTCAATCACTTCTGGCACGGTCTGTCGGACCGGCACGGCGGCGACCTCGTGTTCATCCAGGGCCACTCGGCGCCGGGGGTCTACGCCCGCGCCTTCCTGCTCGGCCGCCTGACCGAGAGCCAGCTCGACAACTACCGCCAGGAAGTCGACGGCAAGGGCATCTCGTCGTATCCGCACCCGTGGCTGATGCCGGATTTCTGGCAGTTCCCCACGGTGTCGATGGGCCTCGGGCCGCTGATGGCGATCTACCAGGCGCGGTTCATGAAATACCTGCACGACCGAGGCCTCGCCGACACCCGCGGCCGCAAGGTCTGGTGCTTCTGCGGCGACGGCGAGATGGACGAGCCCGAATCGATGGGTGCCATCGGCATGGCCTCGCGCGAGAACCTCGATAACCTGATCTTCGTCGTCAACTGCAACCTGCAGCGCCTCGACGGCCCGGTGCGCGGCAACGGCAAGATCATCCAGGAGCTCGAGAGCGATTTCCGCGGGGCGGGCTGGAACGTGATCAAGGTCATCTGGGGCACGCTTTGGGATTCGCTGCTGGCGCGCGACAAGAAAGGCATCCTGATGCAGCGGATGATGGCCTGCGTCGATGGCGAATACCAGACGTTCAAGGCCAAGGACGGCGCCTACGTCCGCGAGTATTTCTTCAACACGCCCGAGCTGAAGGCGATGGTCGCCGACTGGACCGACGAGGAGATCTGGGCGCTGAACCGCGGCGGCCACGATCCGCACAAGGTGTACGCCGCCTACCACGCCGCAGTGAACCACCCCGGCCAGCCGACGGTGATCCTCGCCAAGACGATCAAGGGCTACGGGATGGGCGAGGCCGGCGAAGCCCAGAACATCACGCACCAGCAGAAGAAGATGAACGTCGAGGCGGTGCGCCGCTTCCGTGACCGCTTCGAGATCCCGGTGCCCGACGACAAGCTCGAGGAGGTCCCGTACGTGACCTTCCCCGACGGCTCCCCCGAGCGCGAGTACATGCGCGCGCGCCGGCTGGAGCTCGGGGGCTACCTCCCCGCGCGAAGACGCAGAGCCGAGGCGCTCGCGGTGCCGCCCCTGTCCGCGTTCGAGCGCCTCCTGAAGAGCACCGACGAGCGCGAGATCTCGACGACGATGGCGTTCGTGCAGATCCTGCAGATCCTGCTGCGCGACAAGAACCTCGGGAAGCACGTGGTGCCGATCGTTCCCGACGAGTCGCGGACCTTCGGCATGGAAGGGATGTTCCGCCAGCTCGCGATCTGGAACCAGCTGGGCCAGCTCTACACGCCCGAGGACAAGGACCAGCTGATGTTCTACAAGGAGGACAAGCACGGCCAGATCCTCCAGGAAGGCATCAACGAGGCGGGGGCGATGAGCGACTGGATGGCCGCCGCGACGTCGTACTCGACCCACGGCGTCCCGATGGTCCCTTTCTACATCTTCTACTCGATGTTCGGTTTCCAGCGCGTCGGCGATTTCGCATGGGCCGCCGGCGACATGCGTTGCCGCGGTTTCCTGCTCGGCGGCACCGCCGGGCGCACGACGTTGAACGGGGAAGGCCTGCAGCACGAGGACGGGCATTCGCACCTGCTGTCGGCGAACATCCCGAACTGCGTTTCCTACGACCCGACCTTCGCCTACGAGGTCGCCGTGATCGTCCAGGACGGCCTGCGGCGCATGTACGCCGAGCAGGAGGATGTCTACTACTACCTGACGGTGATGAACGAGAACTACCCGCATCCGGCGATGCCGGAAGGCGCGGCAGCCGCGATCATCAAGGGCATGTACCTGCTGGCCGCGGGCGCGAAGAAAGCCAAGGCGCCGCGCGTGCAGCTGCTCGGGTCGGGCACGATCTTCCGCGAGGTGATCGCCGCCGCGGACCTGCTGCGCGACGACTGGGGCGTCGAAGCCGATCTCTGGAGCTGCCCGTCGTTCACCGAGCTCGCCCGCGACGGCCGCGCGGCGGAACGCTACAACCTGCTGAATCCGACCGCCGAGCCGCGGGTGTCGCATGTCGAGGCCTGCCTCGCGGCCACCCAGGGCCCGATCGTCGCGGCGACCGACTACGTGCGCGGCTTCGCCGACCAGATCCGCCCGTACCTGCGCCGGCGCTACGTCGTGCTCGGCACCGACGGCTACGGCCGCTCGGACACGCGCGAGAAGCTGCGAAGCTTCTTCGAGGTCGACCGGCGCTATGTCACCGTCGCGGCCCTGAAGGCGCTGGCCGACGAAGGCGCATTGCCCGCGAAGAAGGTCGCCGAGGCGATCGCCAGGTACGGCATCGACGCGAACCGGCCTGCGCCGTGGCTCGTGTGAGGGGGACGACGATGCAGATGCCGCGGGGAGTCCTATGAGCACGATCGACGTCAAGGTTCCGGACATCGGCGACTTCACCGATGTGCCGGTCATCGAGGTGCTGGTGAAGCCGGGCGATGTGGTCAACGCCGAGGACGCACTGGTGACGCTCGAGTCGGACAAGGCCACGATGGACGTGCCTTCGCCCGCGGCCGGCGTCGTCAAGGCGGTGCAGGTCAAGGTCGGCGACAAGGTGAGCGAGGGGCGGGTCATCCTGACGCTCGAGGCTGCCGCGGCATCGGCGGCCTCGCCCCAGCCGGCAGCCGCGGGCCCCGCCACCTTGCCCGCCCCCGCGAGCGCGCGAGCGGCCGACGCGGAGCCTCCGCCCAGGCCCGCGCCCGCAGTGCCACCTCCACCGCAATCGGAGCCGGCAGCCGCAGCGCGTCCCCAACCCTCCTCCGCGAGCGAGAGATCCACGGACGCGGGTGACGATTCCGCGCGCGGCGCGCACGCGTCGCCGTCGGTGCGCAAGTTCGCCCGCGAGCTCGGGGTCGATCTCGCCGGCGTGACCGGCTCGGGACCGAAAGGCCGCGTCCTCCACGAAGACGTGCAGGCGTTCGTCAAGCGCAGCCTCTCCGGCGTCGCGGCGGGCACCGCGCTCGGTGGCGGGCTCAGCCTCCTGCCCTGGCCCGTCGTCGATTTCGCGAAATTCGGGCCCGTCGAGACGAAGCCGCTGTCCCGGATCAAGAAGATCTCCGGCGCCAA
>DAHUXO010000241.1 GCA_027307095.1 Betaproteobacteria bacterium
CGGCTCGAGTGCGACCGATTCGGACGCGACGAGGTACTCCCGTCCGCCCATCGCCTCGTTGACGCCGACGATCAACGGCCGGATGCCGTAGGGATCGCGAAAGGCGACCATGCCGTAGCCTGCGATCATCGCGACGACCGCGTAGGCGCCGCGGCAGCGCCGGTGCACGCCGGCGACCGCGCGGAAGATCGCGTCGGGATCGAGACGATGATGCTGTGCCGCGCGCTCGAGCTCGAGTGCAAGCACGTTGAGCAGGACCTCGCTGTCGGAATTCGTGTTGACGTGGCGGAAATCGAGCTCCCACAACTCGCGTTTCAGCGCCTCGCTGTTGGTCAGGTTCCCGTTGTGGCCCAGCGTCACGCCGAAAGGCGAGTTGACGTAGAACGGCTGGGATTCGAGATCCGAGTAGGCCGATCCGGCCGTCGGGTAGCGGCAATGCGCTATGCCGGCGTTCCCGACCAGGTCGCGCATGTTGCGCGTGCGGAACACGTCGCGCACGTATCCGGGTCCCTTGTAGGTGTGGAACATCGCCCCGTCGCCGGTCACGATGCCGGCCGCGTCCTGCCCCCGGTGCTGCAGCAGCAGCAGGCCGTCGTAGAGAAGCTGGTTGACCGGCGTGTGTGCGACGACGCCGACGATGCCGCACATGGATGAGGCTCCTATGCCTGCTGCGGACCGGGCGTCGGCTGCGGCCGCGCGCCCCCGCGAGAATAGTCGAGCCGCTCCGCGAGTGCCTGCGGCAGATACGGCTTCAATGCCTCGACGCCCGCCACGATCGGCGGCGCGAATGTCGAATTCTGCCACCACGCGCTGCGCGGCAGATCAGTCAGGCCCGCAACGACGGCGAATGCGAGAACGACGACGAGCCCGCGCGCGAATCCGAACACGCCGCCCAGGAACCGGTCGACGAAGCCGAGTCCGACGGCGCGAATGACCCTCGACAACGCCCAGGCGACCAGCGCGCCGATGATCAGCGTGCCGATCAGGACCAGCGCGAACGCGATCAGGTAGCGGAGGGCGGGATGGCCCGCGACGTCGGGCAGCAATGCGCCGACTACCGGCGCGAAAGCGATCGCGGCGGCGAATCCGACGATCCACGCGATCAGCGCGATCACCTCGCGGACGACCCCCCGCAGGAAGGCGAACAGCGTAGAAAACGCGACAATCGCCATCACGGCCCAGTCGAAGGACGTCATTGCGGGATCGGCGTCTGGTTGTCGCGCATCGTCGGGTCGCCCGGGCGCGCAGGCTGCGGCGGGCGACGTGCCGCCCGACGAAACACGGGTTGCGCCCCATCCCGGCGCAGGCGGGGCCATCATTGCGCCGGTCGTCACCCCGGACGCATCCTAGCGCGGCGGCGCGACGATGCCACTATGGCCTTCGCGCTTGAGCCTGTCGCGCGCGGCGATCGCGGCCTGGCGGGACGGATAGGGGCCGACGCGGACGCGCCATAGCGTTCCCTTGCTGGTCTTCAGAGGCTCCGTATATGCGGAATATCCGGCGCTCTTCAAGCGATGCGCGAGCGCGTTCGCGCCCTTGTCGTCCGAGAAGGCCGCGAGCTGCACTGCATATCCGTCCTGCGTGCCGTTGTCCGCATGCTCGGCCTTGGTCCGAACCGGCGCCGGCTCGCGCGCGACCGCGGTCGCGGGATGCGCGGCGACCTTTTCCCGTTCGGCCGGAAGCGCTGCGGGGGCGGGGGCCGCCTTGGACTCGACGGATGTGGACGCGGGGTGGATCACCCCGCCGGACGCCGGGTTGCCGCTCGCGGTAGCGTCGGGAATGCGGGTGTCGTACTTCGGCGGCTTCCCGCCGACGACCGGTGCGGGCGCCGGCGTGGCGGCAGGAGCAGTGCTGGTAGTGACCGCAGCATCCGCTCCCGGGGCCTTCGCCGGCTCCGCGGCCGGGGCCGGACCGCTGCTGCCGGCCGCCGGCGTTTGCGCTGCGCCGGAGGGGCTGCCGGTCAGCCGATTGATGAACTTGCCGTCGTCGACCGGCGGGATCTTGACCGACACGTCGTCACCCAGCGGCTTGGGGCGGGTTTCGAGCAGCATCGGCACGATGACCGCGACTGCGAGGGCGAGCACGACGGCGCCGACCAGACGGCGCCGCGCGCGCCGCCGCAGTTCGTCGACATTGATATCTGCAGGTTCTGCCATCCAATCCGTCCTGACGGGGCCGTCAACCGCGGGGACGCACAGCGTCGATTGCCGCGGCGACGGTGAGAAACGATCCGAAGGCTGCGATTCTATCAGTCTCCCGCGCCTCGTCCCGCGCGGTGCGGAACGCCTGCGCGATGCTGTCGTAGCGCTTTACCGCAGTCTCGGCGACCCCCGCCTCGCGCAGCCGTCGAGCGAGCTCATCCGCGGACGCGCCGCGGGGTCCCGGCAGCGTGGCGACGTGCCAGACGTCGATGCGCGGACGCATCGCGGCGATCACCCCGTCGATGTCCTTGTCGGCGAGCATTCCGAACACGGCGTAATTGCGGGGAAACCAGCCCATGGCGTTCAGCGCGTCGGCGAGCGCCCGCGCCGCGTGCGGGTTGTGGGCGACGTCGACGACGACAGCCGGACGGCCGGGCAGCACCTGGAACCGCCCCGCGAGCTCGACATGCACGAGCCCGTCGCGAATCGCGCCCGCGGCGACGGGCAGGCGCTCGCGCAGCGCGTCGATCGCGGCGAGCACCGTAGCGGCGTTACCGAGCTGGTAGGCGCCGCGCAACGCGGGAATCGGCAATCCGTGACGCGCGCCTCCCGGGCCCCGATAGCGCCACTGGAGCGCTTCTGCCTCGTAGCGGTATTCGTGACCGATGCGCCACAGCGGCGCCCCGATCTCGCGCGCGTGCTCGATCAGCGATTGCGGCGGATCGGGCTCGCCGCAGACCGCGACCCTGCCCGCGCGCATGATGCCCGCCTTCTCGCGCGCGATGGCCTCGCGCGTCGGCCCGAGGTACTCGACATGGTCGATGTCGACGGTCGTGATGACGGCGACGTCGGCGTCGATCACGTTGACCGCATCGAGCCGCCCGCCCAGCCCGACCTCGAGGACCAGCACGTCGGGTTTCGCCTGCTGGAACAGCAGCAACGCGGCCAGCGTGGTGAATTCGAAGTAGGTGAGCGGCACCGCCGCCTGCGGATTGCCGGCGTCGAGCGCAGGGTCGGGAGCCGTGGCTTTCGCCTGCGCCGCCACCGGGGCGGCCGGCACGCGGGGGGCCGTCGCACCGGCCCCCGTGCGGGCGGCCTCGACTGCGTCGAATGCGGCGACCAGCGCAGCGTCTTCCGCAGGCTCGCCACCGATGCGCACGCGCTCGTTGAACCGCAGCAGGTGCGGCGACATGTACAGGCCGGTGCGGTAGCCGGCGTGACGATAGATCGACTCGAGCATCGCACAGGTCGAGCCCTTGCCGTTCGTGCCGGCGACAGTGATGACCGGACAGGCGATGCGGATCGCGAGCCGCGAGGCGACGACGCCGACGCGGTCGAGGCCCATGGCGATGGGCATCGGGTGCAGGGTCTCGAGGTAGGCGAGCCACTGCACCAGGGTCGAGGGACGGGTCACGTGGTCCGGCGGGGACGCATGCTGGAAATGGGGGACTGCGCCGGCGTGCGACGCGCGCGGCGCCGGATGCGGGCAGCGAAACGATGCCTAGCCGATGAGCGCCGGCTGCCGCGTCAGCATCGCGAGCAGGCGCGCGAGTTCGTCGCGCAGCTGCCTGCGATCGACGATCATGTCGAGCGCGCCTTTCTCGATCAGGAATTCGGCGCGCTGGAAGCCCTCCGGCAGCTTTTCGCGCACCGTTTGCTCGATGACCCGCGGACCGGCGAAACCGATCAGGGCGCCGGGCTCGGCGAGAACGAGGTCGGCGACGAAGGCGAACGACGCCGAGACGCCCCCCATCGTCGGATCGGTGAGGATCGACACGAACGGCAGCCGCGCGCGCGTCAGCTCCTGCAGCACCGCGGTCGTCTTCGCCATCTGGAACAGCGAGCTCACGCCTTCTTGCATCCGAGCGCCGCCGGAAGCCGACACGCAGACGAATGGAACCCGGTTCTCGAACGCGACGCGCACGCCCCGGACGAAGCGCTCGCCGACGACCGACCCCATCGAGCCCCCCATGAAGTCGAACTCGAACGCCGCGACGACCGCCGGCACGGTCCTGACGCTGCCCTGCATCACCACCAGCGCGTCGGTTTCGCCGGTCTCCTCGAGCGCAGCTTCGAGGCGCTCGGGGTATTTCTTCTGGTCCTTGAACTTGAGGCTGTCGATCGGCACGACTTCCGAACCGATCTCGAAGCGACCTTCGGCGTCGAGCAGCTGGTCGATCCGCTCGCGCGCGGAAACGCGGTTGTGGAATCCGCACTTGGGGCACACCGACAGGTTCTTCTCGAGATCGGTCCGGTACAGCGTCGCCTCGCAGGACGCGCACTTGACCCACAGCCCCTCGGGAACCGGCGTCTTGCGTACGCCGGGCGTGCTCTTGATCCGCGGCGGAAGCAGCTTCTGCAGCCAGCTCATGTCGGAGATCCCCGGGTCAGGCGGTTGAGGCGCGCGCACCCGCATCGGCGCGCTTCGAGGACATCGTGTCGAGCGCGCGACGGATGGTCGCGAGCCAGGCGCCGGCGCGCACCGCCGCATCGGCAGGCGGGCCGGTTTCGATCTCGGTGATGATGCGGCTGCCGATGACGACCGCGTCGGCGTGGCAGGCGATCGCCTGCGCGCTTGCCGCATCGCGGATGCCGAAGCCTACGCCGACCGGCAGCGCGACATGCTTGCGAATCTCGTGCAGCTTCGCGGCAACGGCGTCGGTATCCAGGTGGCCGGCGCCGGTGACACCCTTGAGCGAGACGTAGTAGACGTAGCCAGAACCGAGCTCGGCGATGCGCGCAATGCGCTCGGCGGGAGTCGTGGGCGCGACGAGGAAAATGGGCGGGATCTCCCGCGCGCGCAGCAGGGCCGCGAACTCGGCGGCCTCCTCGGGCGGGTAGTCGACGATGATCACGCCGTCGACGCCTGCCTCCCGGGCGCGTTCGGCGAAGGCCGTCGTGCCCATCGCCTCGACCGGATTCGCGTAGCCCATCAGCACGATCGGCGTCGCCGCGTTGCGGGCACGGAAGCGCACGACGAGGTCGAGCACGTCGCGCAGCCCGACGTGCTGGGCGAGCGCGCGCTCGGATGCGCGCTGGATCACCGGGCCGTCGGCCATCGGATCGGAGAATGGCACGCCGAGCTCGATGACGTCGGCGCCGGCGCGCGTCAGGGCATCGAGGACCTCGTCGGTCGCGGCGAGCGACGGGTCGCCTGCGGTGACGTAGGGAATCAGAACGGTGCGGCCGGCCGCGCGCTGGCGGGCGAACGTGGCATCGATTCGATTCACGGCGCAGCCTTCCTCGCGGCGTCGCGCTCGGCCACCGTCGCCATGTCCTTGTCGCCGCGACCCGAAAGGTTGACGAGGAGGATGCTCTCGCGCGGCAGTGTCGGCGCGAGCTTGGTCGCATACGCAAGCGCGTGCGACGACTCGAGCGCCGGAATGATGCCCTCGATCCGGCAGCAGGCGTGGAACGCCGCGAGCGCTTCGTCGTCGGTGATCGCGACGTACTGGGCGCGTCCGCTGTCCTTCAGCCATGCGTGCTCGGGGCCGACACCCGGGTAGTCGAGGCCCGCCGAGACCGAATGGGTCTCGATGATCTGGCCGTCGGCGTCCTGCAGCAGGTAGGTGCGGTTGCCGTGCAGCACGCCGGGTCGTCCGGCGCACAGCGACGCCGCATGGTGCCCGGTCGCGATGCCTTCGCCCGCAGCCTCGACGCCGACCAGCTTCACGTCGGCGTACGGAATGTACGGATGGAAGATGCCCATCGCATTGCTGCCGCCGCCGACGCACGCGATCACGTAGTCGGGCTGCCGGCCGGCGGACGCGGGCATCTGCGTCAGGCACTCGCGCCCGATGACGCTCTGGAAATCGCGCACCATCATCGGGTACGGATGGGGCCCGGCGACGGTGCCGATGATGTAGAACGTCGTGTCGACGTTGGTCACCCAGTCGCGCATCGCCTCGTTCAGCGCGTCCTTGAGGGTCTTCGACCCCGACTCGACCGGGACGACCTTGGCGCCGAGGAGGTTCATCCGGAACACGTTCTGCGCCTGGCGCCGGATGTCCTCGGAGCCCATATAGACGACGCATTCCATGCCGAAGCGCGCGGCCACCGTCGCCGTCGCGACGCCATGCTGGCCGGCGCCGGTCTCGGCAATCACCCGGCGCTTGCCGAGGCGGCGCGCGAGCAGCGCCTGTCCCATGCAGTTGTTGATCTTGTGCGCGCCGGTGTGATTGAGGTCCTCGCGCTTGAGCCAGATCTGGGCGCCGCCGAGCTCGCGCGACCAGCGCTCGGCGTGATAGACAGGCGACGGGCGTCCGACGTA
>DAHUXO010000159.1 GCA_027307095.1 Betaproteobacteria bacterium
CCGATGGACCTCGACCGGGCGGCGTCGTATTACCGCCGTGCGGTCCAGCGCGGCGACAAGCCCGCGCTTTCGAACCTCGGGCGCGTGCTGGACAAGATCAAGGCCGCCGGGGCAGCGTCGAATCGGCGCTGATCCTCGCCCTGACCCTCACCCCAATCCTCTCCGGCGAGCGGGAGCCGAGCGACAGCGAGGCGTGTGCGGGCTTGGGCGAGGGCGATCCAAAAGAAAAAACGGCCGTCGCGAGGACGGCCGTTTCTTTCGAACCGTGGTGCCGTTGTTACTTCTTTTCCGGTTCGGCAGGCTTCATCGCGTCCTTCGCCGCATCGGCAGCTTCCTTGGTCGCGTCGGCGGCCTTGCCGGCAGCCTCCTTGGTCGCGTCCGCTGCGGTCGATGCGGCCTCCTTCGTCGCATCGGCGGCCTTGGAGGCCGCTTCCTTGGTCGCGTCGGCGGCCGACTTCGCAGCTTCCGTCGCGGCCGTACCCGCGTCCTTCGCTGCCGTGCTTGCCGCGTCAGCGGCCTTGGCTGCCGATTCCTTGGCCGTGTCGGCCGCTTCCTGGGCTTTCTGGCCGCACGCCGCGAGCGTCGTGGCCAGTGCCATCGCCGCCACTGCGGCGAGCGTACGCATCTTCATTCTGATTCTCCCGAATGTCGCAAATCGATATTGGTAAGGATTCGGCGGAAGGATCGATTGCAGGGGCCTTCCGACAGCCTGACATTATAGCCGATTTTGACGGTCGGATTTGACCCAGATCAGAGTCGCGGCGGGCGGCCGATGCGGCACACCGCGCCGCCGAGCGCCGATCCCGGCAAGGGCGCCGGGGCCCTTTCAGAGCAGGCGCATGCGACGGCTCTCCCACAGCGCGAGACCGACGCCGCTGGCGATGACGACGGACATGCCGACCGCCGACAGCGCGTCAGGGTGCTGGCCGAAGACCAGGTAGCCGAAAGCGGTCGCCCAGAGGATCTGCAGGTAGGTGAAAGGCGACAGCAGCGCGGCCGGGGCCTGGAGGTAGGCGCGGGTCATGAACCAGTGCCCCAGGCCGGCGAGGCCGCCCAGCAGGACCAGCGCCGCGGCTGGCCCCGCGCCGAAGTGCGAGCCTTCCATTCCCCATGGCAGCAGCAGGGACAATCCGATCGTGCCGATGCTCGCGCTGTAGAAAAGTGTCGTGTGCGCGCCTTCGTCGAGCAGCTTTCGGGTCAGGATCTGGTAGAGGGCATTGGACAGCGCCGCACCCAGGAGCAGCAGCACTGCCGGGTGCATGACCGCGGATCCCGGACGCAGCAGGAGCAGGATGCCGACGAAACCGGCGACCGATGCCAGGCGGCGGGCGCGTGTCGCGCGCTCGCGCAGGATCGGCCACGACAACGCGACGACGATCATCGGCGCGAGGAAGGTGATCGACGAGGCCTCGGCGAGCGGCAGGTAGCGCAGGCCCCCCCAGAAGCCCAGCGTGGCGAGCAGCAGGAACAGCGAGCGCAGGAGCTGCAGCCGGAGCTTGGCCGTGCGCCAGAATTGCCCGCCGGCGCGATGCCAGGCGAAGGGCGTCACGACCAGCATCTGGCCGGCGTAGCGCGCCCAGACGACGAGCAGCAGCGAGTGGTCGTGGACCAGGTATTTCGCGGTCGCGTCCAGCGACGAGAGGCACAGGCCGGCGAACACGAACTGCGCCAGCGCGTGACGCAACGCTTGCGCGGCACCCGCGCGCGGTTGCGTCACGCAGCCTTTCCGCTCAAGCCGCCTTGCGCATCAGCTCGCGCAGCACGTAGGGGAGGATGCCGCCATGTCGGTAGTAGTCGACCTCGATCGGCGTGTCGATGCGGCAGCGTACGGTGATCTCGCGGTGCGATCCGTCCGGTCGTCTCATCACCAGCGTCAGGTCCTGCTGCGGCCTGATGTCCGCGGGCACCGCGATGTCGAAGGTCTCGTCGCCCCTGACCCCCAGCGACTCGGCGCTTTCTCCTGCGGCGAACTGCAGCGGGAGCACGCCCATGCCGACGAGGTTCGAGCGGTGGATGCGCTCGAAGCTCCGCGCGACGACGGCCTTGACGCCGAGGAGCTGCGTTCCCTTGGCCGCCCAGTCGCGCGAGCTGCCGGTGCCGTACTCCTCGCCGCCGAACACGATCGTCGGCACCCCCTGCCGCTGGTAGGCCATCGCGGCGTCGTAGATCGGCAAGCGCTCGGGTGCCTTGCCGCCGGTGCCGTGGAACAGCGTCAGCCCGCCCTCGACGCGCGTGCCGTCGGCGTTGGTCGGCAGCATCAGATTCCTGATCCGCACGTTCGCGAACGTTCCTCGCAGCATCACTTCGTGATTGCCCCGGCGCGCGCCATAGCTGTTGAAGTTCGCCACCGACACATCTTGCTCCTGCAGATACAGGCCCGCAGGCGACGTCGGCTTGATCGAGCCTGCCGGCGAGATGTGGTCGGTCGTCACCGAGTCGCCGAAGATGCCCAGCACCCGCGCGCCCTTGATGCTGCCGATTGCCGCGGGCTGCATCGTGAAGCCCTCGAAGAACGGCGGCTTGGCGATGTAGGTCGACGTCGGCCAGTCGTAGACCTGGCCGGTCGAGCCCTCGATGGTCTTCCACATCGGGTTCGCATTGGCGAGATCGCCGTAGAGCTTGCGGAAGATCGCCGGGTCGCGGGCGTAACCGAGCAGCTCGGCAACTTCGCGTGAGCTGGGCCATACGTCGCGCAGGTACACCGGGCCCTGCGTGCCCGTTCCGAGCGGCTCGGTCGCGAGATCCTTCAGCACGCTGCCGGCGATCGCGTAGGCGACCACCAGCGGCGGCGACATCAGGAAGTTGGCCTTGAGGTTCGGGTGGATGCGCGCCTCGAAATTGCGGTTTCCGGAGAGCACGGCGGCACAGACCAGGTCGTTGGTGGCGATCGCATCGTTGATCTCGGGCGCGAGATCCCCGGCGTTGCCGATGCAGGTCGTGCAGCCGTAGGCGGCGACGTCGAAACCCAGCTTCTCGAGGTAGGGGAGCAGCCCGGTCTTCGTCAGGTAGTCGGTGACCACGCGCGATCCCGGCGCGAGCGAGGTCTTGACGTGCTGCTTGACGGTCAATCCTTTCTCGACGGCCTTCTTCGCCAGCAGGCCCGCTGCGAGCAGCACGCTAGGGTTGGACGTGTTCGTGCACGAGGTGATCGCGGCGATCAGCACGTCGCCGTTGCCGATGTCGACCGGCCTCGCGGACGGCGGCGTGATGCGATCGGGGGTCGGGCGGTTGTTGACCATCTCGACGACGTCGCGCGCGAGACCGTTGCGGTCGAGCTGCAGCGAAGCGTCGGTGACCGCGCCGCGTCCTGCGCGCGTCGGCTGTGTCTGCAGGCGGGTGCGCAGGCGGGCTGCCGGCTGCGCGAAACCGTTGTCG
>DAHUXO010000266.1 GCA_027307095.1 Betaproteobacteria bacterium
GCGGTTCTCGAACAGGCGCTTGGCCTGACGCAGCCGCGCGCGGTCCAGCGCGTTGCGCACCGAGCGCGCATTGGCGAAATGCGCGCGGGTTCTGCGCAGCGCGATGTACTGGCGCAGGGCCTGTGCAGCGTCGTCACTCAGCCGGTATTGCATCTTGTCCAGCATCAGCTGCGCGATCGCGAAGAGCTCGTCCTCCGAATAATCGGGAAAGTCGATGTGGTGCGCGATTCGCGACGACAGTCCCGGGTTGCTCTGGAAGAAGCGCTCCATCCGGTCCTTGTACCCGGCCAGGATCACGACCACGTCGTCGCGCTGGTTCTCCATCACCTGCAGCAGGATCTCGATCGCCTCCTGGCCGTAGTCGCGCTCGTTCTCCGGCCGGTACAGGTAATACGCCTCGTCGATGAACAGGACGCCGCCCATCGCCTTCTTCAGCACTTCCTTGGTCTTGGGTGCCGTGTGGCCTATGTACTGTCCGACCAGGTCGTCGCGGGTGACGGCGACCAGGTGCCCCTTGCGGAGGTAACCCAGGCTGTGGAGCAGCGCCGCC
This sequence comes from Betaproteobacteria bacterium, assembly GCA_027307095.1. Lineage (GTDB taxonomy): Bacteria > Pseudomonadota > Gammaproteobacteria > Burkholderiales > Casimicrobiaceae > VBCG01. The sequence goes on from DAHUXO010000266.1 coordinate 551, forward strand.
ATCCGCAGCGCGACCGTCGTCTTGCCGGTGCCGGGATTGCCGGTGAACGACATGTGCAGCGACGGCGCGCCGGCGTCCAGTCCCAATCCCAGCGTCCGCCGCAGCCGCTCGACCAGCAGCAGCGCCGCGATCTCGCGCACGCGCGTCTTGACCGGAACGAGCCCGACCAGCTCGCGGTCGAGCGCGTCGAGCGTCTCGCCGACGTGCGAGTCGCGATAGAGCGCGTCGAGATCGAGCGGGGGCTCTTCCGGGGCCGACACGATGCCTCCTCCTGACATCGGGTTGTGCGGTGCCGGGCGCTAGTAGCGCGCCCCCTCGGGCTTGTCGGTCGCGTAGGCGCGCGTCGTGTACCGGATCTGCCGTCCGGCCGCCTCCTCGCGGATCAGCGCAAAGCCCGGCTCGTTCTTCGGCCGGTTGACGATGAACGACAGCCGCAGCGACTCGACGCCGTGGGTCGAATCGAATGCATTGACCTTGACGTAGCAGTTCGGGAACGTGGCGCGGCAACCCTGGATCTCGCCCATGATGCCTGCCGCGTCCCTGAGGTCGAACATCGGCGCCCCGTACATGTCCCAGTAGCTGTTGCGCGGGTGGGGATCGTCGGTGTATTCGATCGACACCGCCCAGCCGTTCTTCAGGCAGTACTCGATCTGCGCGCCGATCTGCTCGCCGGTCAGGTCGGGAAGGTATGAAAATGTGCCCTGGGTCAGTCTCATCGCTCGGTTTCCTCTCGGTATCCTGTCAGGCGGCGGTCGGGGTCGGCACGAAATCCAGCGTGTCGGTGCTCGCGTAGTCGAAAGTGATGTCCTTCCACGTGTCGAGGGCCGCGCGCAGCGGCACGCAATGGCGCGCCGCGTTCTCGAGGATCTGCGGCCCCTCGTTCCAGATGTCACGGCCCTCGTTGCGCGCGAGGATCATCGCCTCCAGACCCACGCGGTTCGCGGTCGCGCCGGCGGCGATGCCCATCGGATGGCCGATCGTGCCACCGCCGAACTGCAGCACGTTGTCCTCCCCCAGGTAGGTGATGAGCTGGTGCATCTGCCCGACGTGGATGCCGCCCGACGCGACCGGCATCACCTTGCGCAACCCCGCCCAGTCCTGCTCGAAGAAGATGCCGCGCGTCAGGTTCACCGGGTTCACCGGCTCGCGCAGGATGTCGTAGAAGCCCTGGACCGAGTTCGGATCGCCTTCGAGCTTGCCGACGACCGTGCCCGCGTGGATGTGATCGACGCCCGCCAGTCGCATCCACTTGGAGATCACGCGGAACGATACGCCGTGCGTCTTCTGCCGCGTGTAGGTCGAATGGCCGGCGCGGTGCAGGTGCAAGATCATGTCGTTCTTCCGCGCCCACTTGGACATCGACTGGATCGCCGTGTAGCCGATGACGAGGTCGATCATCACCACCACCGAGCCCAGCTCCTTCGCGAAGTTCGCGCGCTCGTACATGTCCTCCATCGTGCCGGCGGTCACATTGAGGTAGTGCCCCTTTATCTCGCCGGTCGCCGCCTGCGCGCGGTTCACCGCTTCCATGCACGACAGGAAGCGGTCGCGCCAGTGCATGAACGGCTGCGAGTTGATGTTCTCGTCGTCCTTGGTGAAATCGAGCCCGCCCTTCAGCGCCTCGTAGACGACGCGGCCGTAGTTCTTGCCCGACAGCCCAAGCTTGGGCTTGACCGTCGCGCCCAGCAGCGGGCGACCGAACTTGTCGAGGCGCTCGCGCTCGACCACGATTCCGGTCGGGGGCCCATCGAAGGTCTTCACGTAGGCGACCGGGATGCGCATGTCCTCGAGGCGCAGTGCCTTGATCGGCTTGAAGCCGAACACGTTGCCGATGATCGATGCCGTCAGGTTGGCGATCGAACCCGGTTCGAACAGGTCGAGGTCGTAGGCGATCCACGCGAAATACTGGCCCGGCGAGCCTGGAACGGGCTCGACCTTGTAGGCCTTGGCGCGATACTGCTCGCAGGACGTCAGCCGGTCGGTCCACACGACGGTCCAGGTCGCCGTCGACGATTCACCCGCGACCGCCGCGGCCGCTTCCTCCGGATCGACACCCTCCTGGGGCGTGATCCGGAACAGCGCCAGGACGTCGGTGTCCTTGGGCACGTAGTCGGGTTCCCAGTAGCCCATCTGCGCGTACTTGAGCACCCCGGCCTTGTAGCGCGCCGCGGCGTCCGTAATCGTCTTCGCTTCTGCGTGCGTTCCCATCGCAGCTCCTCCACGTCGGATGATCGGTGCAGGTTAGAGGGCCTCTTGCATTAGTACTACTTAGAGTTTTTAATACGTTCGATAAGTTTTCCTGACAAGGAGCGATGTTGCGCCGCACAACGTTACGCCAGCTCCAGATCTTCGAGAGTGCGGCGCGCCACCTGCATTTCGGCCGCGCCGCCGCCGAGATCCACCTGACGCAGCCGGCGGTGTCGCTGCAGATCAAGCAGCTCGAGGAGGAAGTCGGGCTGCCGCTGTTCGAGCACGTCGGACGGCGGGTGCAGCTGACGACCGCGGGCCACGAGGTCGCGCGCTACAGCCGCGCGGTCATGCAGCTGCTGCGCGAGGCCGACGAGTCGCTGAGCGCCCTCAAGGGGGCCGGCGGCGGCGAGCTGCACATCGCGGTCGTCAGCACGGCGAAATACTTCGCGCCCAAGCTGCTCGCCGAGTTCCGGCGCCGCAACCCGCAGGTCAAGGTGCGGCTCTCCGTCGCCAATCGCGAGGCCGTCGTGCGCGATCTTGCCGAGAACCGCATCGACCTCGCGTTGATGGGGCAGCCGCCCCGGGGCATCGACACCGTCGCCGCGGCCTACGCCCGGCATCCCTTGGCGATCATCGCCGCGCCGGATCACCCGCTCGCGGGCAGGCGGCGCATCCAGTTGCGTCAGCTCGCCGGCGACACGTTCATCATCCGCGAGCGCGGATCGGGAACCCGAAGCTCGACCGAGCGCGTGTTCGCGCAGCGCGGATTCCATCCGGCGGAGACGATCGAGATGAGCTCCAACGAGACGATCAAGCAGGCGGTGATGGCGGGCATGGGCGTGAGCTTCCTGTCGCTGCACACGGTCGTGCTCGAGGTCGAGACCGGACGCATCGCGGTCCTCAAGGTCGCGGGCACACCGGTCATGCGCGCCTGGCACGTCGTCCATCGCGGGAAGAAGCGGCTCTCGCCCGCGGCGCTCGCATTCAAGGCGTTCCTTCTCGAAGGCGGCGAGGAGCTGCTCGCCAAGGCGCTGGCGTGAGCCGCGGCCCCGCAACCATGATAAAAGAGCGATTTTGCGCCGCGGTGTCGCGGCCGGGAATGCGGCTGGCGATGCGCAGGTCCGGTGCCCCCGCCCGGCCCGATCGAGTGAGCCCGTGACGATGCAAAACCCGAAGAGATGGGTCGGCCTGGCCTTGGCGCTCCTGGCCGGCACGGCGTCCGCGCACGCGCAGACGCTGCAGAAGATCGTATTCTCCACCGACTGGCTCGCCGAGGCGGAACACGGCGGGTACTACCAGGCGCAGGCCGAGGGGACCTACCGCAAGTACGGCCTCGACGTGACGATCCGCATGGGCGGGCCGCAGGTGAACGGCCTGCAGCTGCTCGCCGCCGGCCAGATCGACATCGCGATGGCCGACGCGCTGCAGGTCGTGTCGGCAGTCGAGCAGGACGTGCCGGTGGTCGCGATCGCCGCGACGTTCCAGAAGAATCCGACGGTGATCATCGCGCATCCGGGCGTTCGACGCCTCGAGGACCTCAAGGGCAAACCGATCGCGATCGGGGCCGCGAGCAACACGACGTTCTGGCCGTGGCTGCGCCAGCAGTTCGGGTTCACCGACGCCCAGAAGCGGCCTTACGGTTTCTCCGTTCAGCCATTCCTCGCCGAGGCGTCGCTGTCCCAGCAGGGATTCGTCACCTCCGAACCCTACTCGATCGAGAAGGCCGGCATCCAGCCGGTCGTGTTCCTGCTCGCCGACCGCGGCTACCCGCCCTATTCGGAGACCCTGGTGGTGACACGATCGACGCTTGCCCGGAAGCGCGACGTCCTCGAGCGCTTCATCCGTGCCTCGGCCGAAGGCTGGAGGAGCTACCTCGCGCATCCCGCCCCCGGCAACGCGCTGATCCGCAAGGCGAACCCGGAGATGAGCGACGACCTGCTCGCCTACGGCCTGCGCAAGATCAACGAGTACGGCATCGTCGTCAATTCCGATGCGCGCAAGTTCGGACTGCTGACGATGACCGACCCGCGCTGGCACGCGACGTTCGATTTCCTGCGCGGCGCGGGGCTCGCCAAGCCGGGCGTCGACTACGCGCGCGCGTACACGCTCGATCTCGTCAAAGCCGTGCGCGTGGTGCCGTGACCGACCCGCGCGCCCCCCGCGTCCCGGGCGCGAGGCGTGGCAGCGGCTGACCTCGCCGCCGAGCCCGCCGTCGGCGCGCCGCTCATCGAGCTCCGCGGCGTCGGCAGGACCTACGCCAACGGCACCTGCGCGCTGGCCGACGTCGATCTCGACCTGCGACGCGGCGAGTTCGTGACCCTGGTCGGCCCCTCGGGCTGCGGCAAGTCCACGCTGCTCAACCTGATCGCCGGCCTCGCGCGTCCGTCGTCGGGGCGGATCACGTGGCGCGACGCGGCCGCCGCATCGATCCGCGACGCGCGCCCGCGCATCGGCTTCGTCTTCCAATCGCCGACACTGATGCCCTGGGCGAGGCTCGCGACGAATGTCCGCCTGCCGCTCGACCTCGCGGGCGTCGCGCGCAAGGCCGCCGACCGGGCCGTTGCCGATGCGCTGGCCCGCGTGAACCTGACCGGCTTCGCCCACCACCTTCCGCGCGAGCTGTCCGGCGGCATGCAGATGCGGGCGTCGATCGCGCGGGCGCTGGTCACCGACCCCGAGTTGCTGCTGATGGACGAGCCTTTCGGCGCCCTCGACGAATTCACGCGCCAGCGCCTCGATGCCGAATTGCTCTCGCTGTGGTCCGCCCAGCGTTTCACCGTCGTCTTCGTCACCCACAGCATCCAGGAAGCCGTGTTCCTGTCGACGCGCGTGGCTGTCATGGGCGCGCGTCCGGGGCGCATCCTCGACGTCCTGTACATCGCCGAACCCTATCCGCGCGACGACGCGTTCCGCCTGTCGACGACGTTCGCCGCCCACGCCCATCGACTGTCCTCGCGCATCGCCGATGCCGGGGCCGGCGAGCTTCCCGACGCTGCCGCCGGCGGCGGCAGGGCGGCGGCCCGGGGCGCCCGGCCCGGCCAAGCGTCCCGATGAGCGGCGCGGCGAAGCGCGCCCGGCTGCTGCGCGTGCTCGCGCCGCTCGCAGTCGCAATCGTCATGCTCGCGGGCTGGCAGGCCCTGGTCACCGCCTATCACGTGCCCGTCTACCTCGTCCCGTCGCCGCTGCGGGTCGTCCACACGCTCTACGCCGATCGCGCGCTGCTCTTCGCCTCGCTCGCGGTGACGCTCGGCGTGGCGCTGACCGCGCTCGCGATCGCGATCGTCGCCGGCGTCGCCATCGCGCTGGTGTTCGCGCAAAGCCGCTGGATCGAGATGAGCTTCTTTCCCTACGCGATCCTGCTGCAGGTGACGCCGATCGTTTCGATCGCCCCGCTGATCATCATCTGGGTGCACGACACCCGCACCGCGCTGGTCATGTGCGCCGTCGTCGTCGCGATCTTTCCGATCATCTCCAACACCACGCTCGGCCTGCGCAGCGTCGACCGGGGCCTGGCCAACCTGTTCCGACTGTCGCGTGCGACGCGCTGGCAGACGCTGTGGCGCCTGCGCGTGCCGGGCGCGCTGCCCTATTTCTTCGGCGGCCTGCGGATCGCGAGCGGGCTGGCGCTGATCGGCGCGGTCGTCGCCGAGTTCGTCGCCGGCACCGGCGGCGAGGGAGCGGGCCTCGCCTACCAGATCCTGCTCGCCGGCATCCAGCTCAACATCCCGCGACTGTTCGCGGCGCTTTTGCTGATCGCGGCCGCGGGCGTCGCGATGTTCGCGGCGACCGCCGGCCTGTCGCGCCTCGCCCTCGCGCGCTGGCACGAGAGCGAGCTGCCCCGGGACGAGTAGCGCGGGCGCCTCGAACCCGGCGGTACACTCGCGCGATGAACGGCAGGCGCTGGGATGTCTTCTGCCGCGTCGTCGACAACTACGGCGACGCCGGCGTCGCCTGGCGCCTCGCGCGCCAGCTCGCGACCGAGCACGCGCTCGGCGTGACGATGTGGATCGACCGGGTGGCGACGCTCGCGCGCATCGAGCCTGCGCTGGTCCCCGACCTGCCGCTCCAGCGCCACCGCGGCGTCACCCTCCGGCAACTGGATGGGGCCGCCGACGCGGATGACCTCCCCGACGTCGTCGTCGAGGGTTTCGGCTGCGGGCTGCCGGAGCGCTATCTCGACGCGATGGCGGCGAGCGCGCGGCCGCCCCTGTGGTTCAACCTCGAATATCTGTCGGCGGAGCCGTGGGTCGACGCGGTTCACGGCCTGGCCTCGCCTCTGCCACGCCGGGCACTGACGCGCTACTTCTGGTTTCCGGGGTTCACCGCCCGCAGTGGCGGGCTGATCCGCGAGGCGGGCCTGCTGGCGGAGCGCGACCGGGCGATGCGCGACGCGCAGGCCGTCGGGCGCGCCGCCGCGGCACCACTGCGCATCGTGCTCTTCTGCTACCCGAACCGGGGCCTGCCCGCGCTGCTCGACGCGTGGGCCGAGGGCGACGAGGCGATCGCCTGCACGGTGCCCGAAGGCGTCGCGACGGCGGCGCTGGACCGCTGGCTGCACGGGGACGTCCCGCACGCAGGCCAGTCGGTGACGCAGGGCCGGCTCACGCTCGCGATGCGGCCGTTCTCGACCCAGGAGGACTTCGACCGCCTGCTCTGGACCTCCGACTTGAACTTCGTCCGCGGCGAGGATTCGTTCGTGCGCGCGCAATGGGCTGCCCGCCCTTTCGTCTGGCAGCCCTACCCCCAGGACGAAAATGCGCATGTGCTGAAGCTTGAGGCCTTCCTCGACCGCTACACGGCCGACCTGCCTGAACCCGGATTGGCAGACCTTCGCGCCTTCTGGCGCGCATTCAACGCCGAGGACGGCGCCGCGGCGACCTCAGCCTGGCCGCGGTTCCGGGCGGCCTCCGAGGAGCTTCGCCGCCACGGACGGCGCTGGGCCGACCACCTCGCGTCCTTGCCCGATCTTGCTGCCGGCCTTGTTGAATTTGCTCTGCGCCGGCTATAATTATCGGTTTACCAACTTTGCAACGTCATTCGCCGGTCCTCCGGCGGAGCACCCGGGAATCGACATGAAAATCGCACAGGAAGTGCGGGCCGGCAACGTGATCATGATCGGCAGCAACCCGATGGTCGTGCAGAAGGCCGAGTTCACCAAGTCCGGCCGCAACGCATCGGTCGTCAAGATGAAGCTGCGCAACCTGCTGTCCGGCGGCGGCACCGAGACCGTCTACCGCGCCGACGAGAAGTTCGACGTCATCCAGCTCGAGCGCAAGGACGTCACGTACTCGTACTTCGCCGACCCGATGTACGTGTTCATGGACCAGGAATTCAACCAGTACGACGTCGAGAAGGACAACATGGAATCCGCCCTCCCCTACCTCGAGGACGGACTGCCCTGCGAGCTGACGTTCTACGAAGGCAAGGCCATCTCGGTCGAGCTGCCGACGTCGGTCGTGCGCGAAGTCTCGTACACCGAGCCCGCGGTCAAGGGCGACACGTCGGGCAAGGTGATGAAGCCCGCCAAGATCGGCAGCGGCTTCGAAGTC
>DAHUXO010000273.1 GCA_027307095.1 Betaproteobacteria bacterium
GGCGGTGCACGAGCACCGGCTGCCGCTGGCCCTCATGCACGACCTGCTGTCGGCGTTTTCCCAGGACGTCAGCGTGACGCGCTATCCGACCTTCGATGCGTTGGCCGACTATTGCCGCCGCTCGGCCAACCCGGTCGGCCGGCTTCTCCTCGCGCTGTACGGTCGCGACGACGACGCGAACCGCGCGATGAGCGACGCCGTCTGCACCGGCCTGCAGCTCGCGAACTTCTGGCAGGATATCGCCATCGACTGGGACAAGGGCCGCGTCTATGTTCCCCTCGAGGACCTCGAGCACCACGGCGTGACCGAGGCACAGATCGCAAAGGGCGTGCGCGACGAGCGCTGGTCGAGCCTGATGCGCTTCGAGACCGAGCGCACGCGGGCGTTGTTCGCCGCCGGCCACCCGCTGGTTGGCCACCTGCCGTGGCGGGCGGGAATCGAGCTCGCCGCAGTCATTGCAGGCGGAACGCGCATCCTCGAGCGCATCGACGCCGTCGGCGGCGACGTCTTCGCGCATCGTCCGACGCTGGGCGTGCGCGACTGGATCGTCGTCGCGGGCCGGGCGCTCGTGCCGCAGCGCAAGAGCATGGCACCCGCGTCATGACCCCGGACGAGTACTGCGCGCGCAAGGCCGCCCGGAGCGGCTCGAGCTTCCACTACAGCTTCCGGCTGCTGCCGCCGGATCGGCGTCGCGCGATCACGGCGCTCTATTCGTTCTGCCGCGAAGTCGATGACGTCGTCGACGAGGTCTCGGATCGCGCCGTCGCGCGGGCCAAGCTCGCGTGGTGGCGCAGCGAAGTCGCCGCGATGTACACGGGGACGCCCACGCATCCGGTGGCACGGGCGCTCGCGGCCAGCAACGAGCGCCACCCGCTGCCCCAGGCGCTGCTGCAGACGGTGATCGACGGCATGGAGATGGATCTCGGCCAGGTCCGTTATGCCGACTTTGTCTCCCTCGAGACCTACTGCCACCGCGTCGCCGGGGTCGTCGGACTGATGTCGGCGGAGATCTTCGGCTACACGGATCCCGCCACGCGCGACTACGCGCGCGACCTCGGGATCGCGTTCCAGTTGACCAACATCATCCGCGACGTCGGCGAGGATGCGCGAAGGGGGCGGATCTATCTGCCGCAGGACGAGCTCAGCCGCTTCGGCGTCGCGGCCGCCGACGTGCTGCGCTGCCGGAGCTCGCCGCAATTCGCCGCGCTGATGGGCATGCAGGTCGGGCGCGCGCGGGCCTGGTACGACTGCGCGCTGTCCAAGCTGCCGGCGCGCGATCGCCGCGCGCAGCGCGCGGGTCTCGCAATGGCGGCGATCTACCGGGCGCTGCTCGACGAGATCGAGCGCGACGGCTACCGGGTGCTCGACCGCCGGATCGCGCTCACGCCGTTGCGCAAGCTCTGGATCGCGACGAGGATCGCTTGGACGACGCGATCGCCGTAATCGGCGGAGGCTGGGCGGGCTGCGCGGCCGCCGTCGAGCTCGCCAGGCGCGGTCATCGCGTCGCGGTCTTCGAGGCCGCGCCGGTGCTCGGAGGACGCGCGCGCCGCGTGGTGCGCGACGGCTTGGCGCTGGACAACGGCCAGCACCTGCTGCTCGGCGCCTATGCCGAGACCCTGGCGCTCGCCGACCTGCTGCGCACGGCTTCGGACGGGCCGGCGTGGTCGGCATCGCCGCTGGCATTGCGTCCGCTTTCGCGCGAGCAGGGCAATTCGCTGTCCCTCACGGCGCGCTCGCTGCCGGCACCCTTCGGCCTGGCGCTCGGCCTGCTCACGGCGTCGGGCCTTTCCGTGACCGAGCGGCTGGCGACGCTGCGCTGGTTCGCGCAACATCGGCGCGGCGACTTCCGCGTCCCGCCCTCCGCCACCGTGTCGACGATGCTCGAGGTGCTTCCGCGGCGCGTGCGCGCGCGCCTGTGGGAACCGCTTTGCCTCGCCGCCCTCAACACGCCGCCGGCGAGGGCCTCGGCGCAGGTCTTTGCCAACGTGCTGCAGGCGGCCTTCGACACCGACGCCAACGCCGCGCGTGCCGTCCTGCCGCGCATCGACCTAGCCGACGCGCTCCCCGATCCCGCGGCGCGCTGGCTGCGTGCCCGGGGCCATGCCGTGCACACGGCGACGAACGCGCGCATCCGCGGCATCGGACCCGATGGCATCGACATCGATGCGCGCGGCCGGCCAATGCGCATGCGCGCAGCGGTGGTCGCCGTCGCGCCGCATCAGCTTCCCGGTGCGTTCGATCGCGCCGTGGCGGACGCCAGTCCGGCCATCGCCACGGCGCTGCGGCACACCGCCCGCCTGGGCTGCGAGCCGATCACGACGATCTACCTGGGCTACGCAGCGGCGCCCGGCCTTCCGCGAGGGCTCGTCCGCCTCGACGACGCTCCCGGCCACTGGATCTTCGACCGCTCCGACATCCTGGCCCGGGCCGCGAGCGCCGACGCCCCGGGCCGCCCGCGCGTCCTCTGGGCGGTGGTGATCAGCGCCGGCGGGGCCCACGGCGGCCTCGGCCATCCGGCACTGGTCCAGGCCGTCGATGCCCAGCTGCGGCGCTCGATCGGCAGCCTGCCCGCGCCGTGCTGGTCGCAGGTGATCGAGGAGAAGCGCGCGACCTACGCCTGCGTTCCGGGCCTGCCGCGGTTGCGCTGCGGACACCTCGAGGGGCGCGTCTACGTCGCCGGCGACTATACTTACGATGCGTTGCCTGCGACCCTCGAGGCGGCCGTGCGCAGCGGGCTCGCCGCGGCGCGCGCGCTCGCCGACGACCTCAACCGCGGCTGCGCAGCAGCCGCTGCTGCTCGCGATTCCACTCGCGCTCCTTGATCGTCGCGCGCTTGTCGTGCTGTTTCTTGCCCTTGGCAAGCCCGATCGTGAGCTTGACCCTGCCGTTCTTGTAATGGAGGTCGATCGGCGTCAGCGTGTACCCGGCGCGCTCGACCTTGCCGACCAGCCGGTTGATCTCCTCGCGGTGCAAGAGCAGCCGGCGCGTGCGCGTCGGATCGGGGTGGACATGGGTCGATGCGGTGGCCAGCGGCGAGATGTGCGCACCGATCAGCATCAGCTCGCCGTTCTTCACGACGACGTAGGCCTCCTTAAGGTTGGCCCTCCCCCCACGGATCGCCTTCACCTCCCAGCCTTCGAGCGCGATTCCGGCCTCGAACCGTTCCTCGATAAAATAGTCGTGGAATGCCTTGCGATTCTCGACGATGCTCATGAAACGCCCGATGGTGTCCGCACGTCGCTGCGCGCGGCGGTCCGCGCATTCTACGCGCGACCCGCGCCCGGTCTGCCGCGCGGGCGCGGGCGGCGCCATGCGCGCCGCTGCGCATCGCTAGCGATGCAGAGCGTCAGCAGGACCGTGCTGGTTCCTTACGCCGCGGCGCGCATGTTCGAGCTCGTCGACGCCGTCGAGCGCTATCCGCAGTTCCTGCCCTGGTGCGCCGGCGTCCAGGTGCTCCACCGCGAAGGGGATCGCAAGACGGCGCGCATCGACATCGACTATCACGGCGTGCGCGCCCATTTCACCACCGACAACCTGAATACCCCGCCGCAATCGATCGTCGTCACGCTCAAGGACGGCCCGTTCCGGCACCTCCACGGCGAATGGCGGTTTCGCGCACTGTCCGAGCACGGCTGCAAGGTCGAGTTCGAGCTCGCCTACGAGTTCACGACCCACCTGCTCGAGCGCGTCGTCGGCCCGGTGTTCAGCCACATCGCCAACACGTTCATCGATGCATTCGTCCATCGCGCGGACGCACTGGATCCGGGCACGCCGCCAGTGCTGCGATGAGGGTCCAGGTCGCGTATGTCGGTCCCGGATTCGAGGCACTGGTGGACGTCGTGCTGGACGAGAACGCCCGCGTCGCCGATGCGATCGCGCACTCGGGGCTGCTCTCACGGGTGCCGGAGCCGGCCGGATCGCTCGCCTGCGCGATCTTCGGCAGGCGCGTCGACGCGGACTCGCCGCTCGCCGATGGCGACCGGGTCGAAGTCACCCGGGGGCTCCTGTGCGACCCCAAGCTCGCGAGGCGCCATGCGGCGAAGCGCCGCCGCGGTTTGCGCTGACGCCGGATTGGTGGACAATCGCGCCGTGCAATCCCAGCCCCGCCGCCCGACGAGTCGCCCCAAGGTCCGCGCCGCGCGCCCGCTCGCCGTGGCTGCGCTCGTGCTGCTCGTCATGCACGGCGCCCCGGGCATGGCCGCCGGGCGTCCGGCCGAGCGCTCGTTCGGCGAGAGCGCGCGGGCATCGTTCGGCGCCGCCGCGACGCGCGCGCTCGAGGGCGCCGAGGACATCGCGGTGTACGCGCTGTCGCTGGTCGGCGTCGACTACCGCTACGGCGGGGACACTCCGGAGCGGGGTCTCGATTGCAGCGGGCTCATCCGCTACGTGTTCCAGCAGGCCACCGGCGTCACGCTGCCGAGGACGGCGCATGAACTCGCGCGGATCGGCGCCCACGTGCGCCGGTCCGACCTCGCGCCCGGCGACCTCGTCTTCTTCAACACGCGACGCTCGGCGTTCTCCCACGTCGGCATCTACCTCGGCGACGGGCAATTCATCCATGCGCCGTCACGGGGTGGCGAAGTCGGGGTGGCGCAGCTGTCGTCGTCGTACTGGCGCCAGCGCTACGACGGCGCTCGCAGGCTGGTCGGCGTCCTTCCTTCGCTGATGCCCGCGATCGTCTCCCCCGCGGTTGCAAGGACCGCAAGCCCGCCGCCGGGCCACGCCGCGGATCACCAACCCGATCCCCGGCAGGCGCCCGCTGCGGCCGACACCGCGGCCCCGCCGGCCGACCTCGTGCCCTAGGACACCCGTCGCCGCGCGTCAGTCGCGCGCACCCGCGCGACGCAGTTCCTCGGCGATTTCGGTCTCGTCGCCGCGCCTGGCCCACGAAAGTGCCGTGGCACCGTCGGCGTTGCGGTGGTTGACGTCGGCTCCTTCGTCGATCAGCAGCCGCGCGGTATCGGGGTGATGCTCGCGTATCGCCATCATCAGTGCCGTCGTGCCATTGGGAGCCGTCGCGTCGATATTGGCCGCGTGCGCGATCAGGAACGACACGATCCGGTCGTGGCCCCCGGTCGCCGCGTAGATCAGCGGCGTCCAGCCCGTGCGGTTGACCGCCGCGCCGTGCGCATGCAGCGCCTCCACCGTGTCGAGGTTGCCGGACAGCGCGGCGAGCATCAGCGGCGTGTCCCCGTAGGCGTTTGGCAGGTCGACCTTCGCGTGCGCGGCGAGCAGTGCGTTCACCGTCGCCACGTAGCCGCTGCGCGCGGCGATGCACAGCATCGGCTCGCCCTGGCGATCGACCGAATCCGGGTCCATGCCCCGGGCGAGCAGCGCTTTCACCTCGTCGACGCGATCGTTGCCGACGGCGACGATCAGGTCGTCGAGCAGCGCCGCGCCCGCGGCGCACAGCGAGTACGCGAACAGCGCGAACCCGAGGACCGCGCAACGAAAGTGGCGATCAATGCGCATCACGCGCAATCCCGAACAGGCGGAAGAAATTGTCGGTCGTCGCAGTCGCGATCGTCGCAACGGGTACGTCGCGCAGCCGCGCGATCTCCTCGGCGACATGGCGCACCCACGCCGGCTGGTTGCGCCTGCCCCGGTGCGGCACGGGCGCGAGGTAGGGACTGTCGGTCTCGATCAGCATGCGCTCGAGGGGCACGCGCATCGCGACGTCCTTCAGCGCTGCGGCATTCCTGAAGGTCACGATCCCGGAGAACGAGATGTGGAAACCCAGATCCATCGCCGCCTGCGCGACATCCCAGGTCTCGGTGAAACAGTGCATGACCCCGCCCACCTCGCCCGCGCGCTCCTCGCGCATGATCGCCAGCGTATCCTCCGCCGCCGCCCGGGTGTGGATCACCAGCGGACGGCCGGATTCGCGCGCTGCGCGGATGTGCACCCGGAACCGCCGGCGCTGCCATTCGAGGTCACCGGTCAGGCGGTAGTAGTCGAGGCCGGTCTCGCCGATCGCCACCACCTTGGGCTCGCGCGCGCGCTCGCAGAGCAGCGCCGGCGTCGGCTCGCCGGTGTCCGGGTAATCGGGATGGACGCCGACGCTCGCGTAGAGGTTCGCGTGCTCGCGCGCGAGCGCATGCACGGCAGGCCACGCGCCCATCTCGACCGCGATGCACAGCGCGTGCGTCACGTCGTTGTCGCGCATCGCCGAAAGGAGCTGCGGCAATTCGTCGCGCAGCTCCGGGAAATCGAGGTGACAGTGCGAGTCGACGAACAACCGCTACATCGTGTGCGTCGAGCGCGTCGATGCGAGATGCTCGCCCAGGATCCGCTCGATCGTGGTCTTGGCGGCGGCACCGGTCTCGTCCAGCGTGAACTGCACGCCGATCCCCTGCGTGCGGTTGCCCTGGCCGCCATCCGGCGTGATCCACACGACCTTCCCCTGCACGGCGATGCGATTGGGGTCGTCCATGAGCGACAGCAGCATGAAGACTTCCTCCCCCAGCGCGTACGGACGCGAGGTCGGGATGAAGATGCCGCCGCCCTTGAGGAATGGCATGTACGCCGCATAGAGCGCGGCCTTTTCGCGAATGTTCAGCGAAAGCACGCCGGGGCGTGCGGCCGCGCCGCCGCCGGAGGTCACAGGTGTCTTGTCCGCCATCATCGACCAAAGAGGTACCGGTAATCGATCAGGAGAGCCTCGGCGACAAGCCGGGGCTGGAGGGGATGCCCGAGCCGGGCCCGCGCATGCAGCAACGCCCGATGATAGCGAAACAGCGCGATCGGTGCCACCGACCCGGCAAGTGCCCCGAGCTCGGCCTTCATGTCGCCATTCTGCAGCGGCTCGCCCCCGAAGCGAACGCGCGCGAGGTCGTCGCACCAGCCTGCAAGCCAGCCGATCAATGCGGCAAGGCCATCCTTCCTCGCCTCGCGGGGCAGCGCGTCGATCCGCGCTCCGAGCGTCACTGCGGACAGCGCGCTCGGCCTGGCGAACGCGGCGAGCCACGATGCGCGCTCGGCCTGGTAGTCGGCGCCGCCCTGGGCGAGCGCGACGAGCGGCGAGCGCCCTGCCTGGGCAAGAAGGCGCTCCGGGTCGGCGACGCCCTGGCCGGCGAGCCAGGCAGCGGATTCGGCGCCGGTGGGTCGCGGCGCGGCGATGCGCTGGCAGCGGCTCGCGACCGTCGCCAGGAGGCGCCCCGGCTGATGCGACACCAGGATCAGGAGCGTGCCCGACGGCGGCTCCTCGAGGGTCTTCAGCAGCGCGTTGGCGGCCGCCGCGTTCATCCGCTCGGCGGGCGCGATCAGCGCCACCTTCGACCCGCCGCGATGACTCGTGACCTGCGCCCAATCGGTCAGCGACCGCACGCGGTCGACGACGATCGCCTCGACGGGCTTGGCGACCCCCTCGTCATCGACGTCGACCGGCTCGAGGACCCTGAGGTCGGGATGCTGCCCAGCCGCCACGTAGCGACAGCCCGCGCATTCCCCGCAAGCCGATCCGTCGCTGCGCGGCGACTCGCACAGCAGGGCGCCGGCGAGCACCTCGGCCAGCCTGCGCTTGCCGATGCCGGCAGGGCCCGTGAGGAGCAGCGCATGCCCCCAGCCGCTGCGTCGCGCGAGCATGTCGGCGACGAAGCGGCGTTGCCATGGCAGCGTCCCGGCGGGGCGATGCGGCACCGCGCTCGGGTCGATCGCGCCGTCGTCGTTCATACGGCACTCACAGTCCGCTCACGATCCGCGCCAGCTCGGCGCGCACCTCGGCGAGCGGCCGTCCGGCATCGATGACGCGAAAGCGCGAAGGCTCGGCCGCGGCGCGCTCGAGATAGGCGTCGCGCACGCGATCGAAGAAGCCGGCGTCCTCCTGCTCGAACTTGTCGAGATCGCGCCCGAGCGCCCGCATCCGTTCGAGGCGGTCCCGCGACACGGAAGAAGGCACGTCGAACAGCAGCGTGAGGTCGGGATTGCAGCCGGCATGGACATGCCGCTCGAGATCGGCGATCAACGCCTTCGACACGCGGTGCCCTCCCCCCTGGTAGGCCCAGGTCGCGTCGGTGTAGCGGTCGCACAGCACCAGGTCACCGCGCGCGAGCGCCGGCTCGATCACCTGCAGCACGTGCTCGCGCCGCGCCGCGAACATCAGCAGCGCCTCGCTGTCGTGCGCCATCGGCTGGTGCAGCAGCAACTCACGCAGCGCCTCCCCGACCCGGGTCCCCCCGGGCTCGCGCGTCGCGACAACGGTCAGGCCCCGCGCGCGCAGTGCCTCGACGAGCCACCCCGCGTGCGTGCTCTTGCCAGCGCCGTCGATGCCTTCCAGCGTGATGAACTGGCCGCGCTGCGCATTCCGGGTCACGATCGAGGGTGGGAGCGGGCTCCCGCCTGCAGCGCGTGCCGCATCGGTGCCGTCTCAGTGAGGGGTCTTCTGGTATTTTGACACGGCGCGGTTGTGCGCCACGAGGTCTTCCGAGAACTCCGACGACCCGTCGCCGCGCGCGACGAAATACAGGTACGGCGTGTCCGGAGGATCGACGACGGCGTCGATCGAGGCCTGCGAGGGCAGCGCGATCGGCGTCGGCGGCAGCCCGTCGCGCGTGTACGTGTTGTATGGGGTGTCGGTCTCGAGATCGCGCTTGGTCAGGTTGCCGTCGAAGGCCGTGCCCATGCCGTAGATGACAGTCGGATCGGTCTGCAGCCGCATCCCGCGCTTCAGGCGGTTGACGAACACCGACGCGATCAGCGGGCGGTCGGCGCCGCGCCCGGTCTCCTTCTCGACGATCGAGGCCAGCACCAGCGCCTGGTAGGGCGTGGCGACCGGCAGGCCCGCCTCGCGCCTCGACCAGGCCGTCGCGAGCCGCACGTGGAGCGCGCGAGAGGCGCGCTTCAACAGCGCGATCTCGCTGCCGCCTTTGGCCAGGAAATAGGTGTCGGGAAAGAACAGCCCCTCAGGGTCGCTTTCGGCCGCCCCGATTCGCGACAGCAGCTCGGCATCCGAGAGCCCCTTGGCCGTGTGCGCGATGTCCGGATTCGAGTCCAGGGATTGCCGCAGCTGGGCGAAAGTCGTCCCCTCGACGATCGTCACCGACGTCTGCATCACGTCGCCCTGCGTCAGCCTCGCGAGAAGTTCCGGGAGCGTGATGCCTTGCTCGATCTCGTAGCTGCCGGCCTTGATCGCGCGGTCGAGGCGTTCGATGCGCGCGAGCAAAATCAGTGCGGCGGCGTGCGGCAATGCGCCGTCGTCGTGCAGCGCGCGTGCGACCTGCGACAGCGAGGCACCGGTGCGCACCTCGAAATCGTAGGGACTGCGCGGCAACGGCAGCGGCGCGCGGTACCACGACCAGACGATCGCCGCGCCGACCGCCGCTGCTGCGAGCAGCAGGGCGACGAGGAGTCTGGCTATCGCAGGGTTGCGCATCGGGTGCTTGCGTATCGGTGCGCGAGGAGGCCGCGGCGGCGGCGCCAGTGGGCCGTGCCGGTGCGGATTCGCGAATCGCGCGGATTATAATCGGCCGATGACCGCAGAAGCGCGCCGCTCGCCACACCGAAGCATCGCTTGCGCCGCGTGCGGGTGCGACGTCGCGCCCGCGGGCCGCGTCCGCGCCGCGGGCTTCACGCTGATCGAGATCATGGTGGTCATCGTGATCCTGGGCATACTTGCGGCCCTCGTCGTCCCGAGCATTTTGAGCCGCACCGACGATGCCCGGGTCGTCGCGGCGAAAAGCGACATCGCCGCGATCCGCCAGGCATTGAAGCTCTACCGGCTCGACAACCAGCGCTATCCGACGACCGAGCAGGGCCTGAACGCGCTGGTCGCCAAGCCGACCGAACCGCCGATACCGCCGAACTGGAAGCCCGGGGGCTACCTCGAGAAGCTGCCGCGCGACCCCTGGGGCCGCCCGTACCAGTACCTGAATCCCGGCCTCAAGGGCGACGTCGACGTCTTCACCTACGGCGCCGACGGCCAGCCCGGCGGCAGCGGCGTCGACGCCGACATCGGATCCTGGGATCTTTGACGCCGGATGCGTCTCGGCCCGACAGCGACCTCCTGCAGTGCCTGTCGCCGCGGCCCGGGTCCGGCGACGCAGCGCGCGTTCACGCTGGTCGAGATCCTGGTCGTCATCGTGATCCTCGGCATCGCGGCGGGCCTCGCGCTGGCCCTCGTCGCCCCGGACGAGCGCGACCTCTCGCTGCGCGAAGCCCGCCGCTTCGCCGGCACGATCGAATACGCCGCGCTGCGTGCGCAATGGCGCGACCGGATGCTGGGAGTCTCGGTCGGCGGGAACGTCGTCCGCTACTGGCGGCGCAACGACGCCGGCGATCGCTGGCTGCTGGTCGACGACGATGACGTGCTCGCGAGCCGGACCCTTCCGGCCCCGGTGGAGGGGGCGGCGCTGGTCTACGCGGGCCACGCGCTCGCCGCCGACGCGATCGTTCCGCTGCGTGCCTCGGGCAACAACGATCCGTTCGCATTCGCGCTCGACGCAGGAGATTGGCGCACCATCGTCGCCGCAGACCCGCTGAACCGCGTGTCGATCGAAGGTCCGGCGCGCGTTCCGCGATGATGCGCCCGACGCCCTGCCGCTCGCGCGGCTTCACGCTGATCGAGGTGCTGGTCGCGCTCGCCGTCGTCGCGGTGGCCCTGGCCGCAGGCATGCGCGCGCTCGCGCAGAGCGCCGACGGTGCGGCGACGCTCAAGCTGCGCACGCTCGCCCTGTGGGTCGCCCAGAACCGACTGGCGCAGGCGCAGCTGCAGAATCCCTGGCCCCCACCGGGGACGACCGCCGGCGGGGAGGTGCAAGCGAACGTCGCGCTCGCGTGGCGGGAAACGGTGAGCGCGACGCCCAATCTGGCGTTTCGCAGGATGGAGATCGTCGTCACGCAGCCGGACGTCCCCGACTATGCGCTGGCGCGCCTCGCCGGGTACCTGGGCAATGCATCGCGTTGAGCCCGGAGTCGCGCCGCCGCGGGCCACGTGCGCGGGAGGCGGCCGCGGACGCCCCCGGGTGCCGCCGCAGCGAGGCGCAGCCCGCGGTTTCACGCTGGTCGAAGCGCTGGTCGCGATCGCCATCCTGGGCGTCGTGGCCCTGCTCGCGTGGCGCGCGACCGACGCGATGACCGGCAGCGAAGCGCAGATCTCGCGTGAGACCAGGCACTGGCAGCAGCTCGACGCGGTGTTCGCGCGGATGGAGGCCGACATGCGCAGGGCGATTCCGCGCGAGGTCCGCACGCCGGCCCTGCAGGCCGCCTGGTCCGCCGCGCCGGAAGATGCCGAAGGCGACACGCTGCTCGTGTTCTCGCGCGCAGGACCTGACAGCGTCGACGAGCCGGGCGCTGCCGGCCAGCGCGTCGGTTACGTCCTGCGCCGTGGTCGCCTCGAGGTCATGTACTGGCCACAGCTCGACGACCCGTCCGGGGCAGCGCCGGTCGCGTACGCGCTGGCAGACGGTGTCGCCCGATTCCGCGTGCTGCAGCTGACCGGCTCTGGCGCATGGTCCGCGACCTGGCCCCGCGTAGGCGAGGACGCGATACCGCGCGGAGTGCGCGTCGAGCTCACCCTCGAGGACGGGGGGGTCATCACGCGCACGCTCGCGCTGCGATGAGATGAGACTCAGTTATCGCCCCCACGCACGGCGACGGCAGCGCGGACTGGCGCTGATCGTCGCGATGCTCGTCGCCGCCCTCGCGGCAGCGGTGGCGGTCTCGCTCGCCGCCGGCGAGTCGCTGTGGTCGTCGCGGGTCCTGCACCGGCGCGACCAGGTCCAGGCGCAGTCGATCGCGCAGGCCGGCATCCAGTGGGCGCGCCAGATCCTCGATGCCGATGCGCGGGGAGGCCCGATCGACTCGCTGAACGAGCCGTGGGCACTGCCGCTGCCCGCGACCCCGGTCGAGAACGGCACCGTCGAAGGCGACATCGTCGACGCGCAGGGCCTGTTCAATGTCAACGACCTCGCGAGCCCCGTGCACGGCAACGCCGAGCGGAAGCGCTTCGCGCAGCTCTTCGCGAGTCTCGGACTGCCCGCGTCGGCATTGCCGCCGATCGTGGCCTGGGTCACGACGCAGCAGAGCGCAGCCTCGCCCCCGACGGAAGGCCCGCGTCCCGGCGCCCCGCAGGCAGGGTCCCCGGGTGTGACCGGGGCGCTGCGAGTCCAGGAGCTTGCCGAAGTCCCGGGCATCACCCTCGCGACCCTGGCTGCGCTGCTGCCGCGCGCGACCGCGCTGCCGCTCGACGTGCCCCTCAATGTCAACACCGCGGCCCCGGAGCTCCTCGCCGCTTCGATATCGAACCTCGATGGGACCGCGCTCGCCGCGCTGGTCGAGGGCCGCCGCACGCGCCCGTTCACGTCGGTCGCCGATTTCCGCGCACGCCTCCCGTCGGGCGCGTCGCTCGGCGATGAAACGATGTACTCGGTCGGCAGCCGCTACTTCCTGGTCAGCGTGCGCGCGCGCCAGGGCGAAACCGTCGCGCAGGCGCACGCGCTGATCGAGCGCTCGGGCAGCGGGTGGCCGACCATCGTCTGGCAGACCATCGAATGAGCTTTCGCTACACTCACGCCGCATGATCCTGCGCGTCTTCCTCGAAAGCCATCCCGACCGCGGTCGCGCGGTGGTATGGGTGCGCACGGACGACGACGGCCGAACCCTGGAGCGCGGCCGGTCGGGGCCCGACCATTGGCCGGCAGCGGCGCGCATCGAGGGCGTGCTGGCGGCCAACGCCGCGCGTCTGGTCGCGCTCGACCTGCCGCCGATGCCTCCGGCGCGCCTGCGCGCGGCCGCCGCGTACGCGATCGAGGACCAGCTCGCCACACCCATCGACGAAGCCGTCGTTGCGACCGGAGCGCAACGCGACGATGGCCGCGTACTCGTCGCGGTCGCTTCGGGCGAGTCGGTCGCGGCGCTCGCTGCCGGCGCGCCCCGCATTGCGCGGCTGCTGCCCGAATCGGCACTGGCTCCCGTGCTGGACGGATGGACCTGGTGCGAGTCCGCGGCAGGCGGCAGCTTCGTCCGCCGCGGCGACGGCAGCACGCTGGCCCTGGGCGAAGTCCCCGCGTCGGGGGACCTTCCCGCCGAGCTCGCGAGCGCCCTCGCCCAGGCGCAGCGCAGCGGCCAGGCGCCCGCGCGTGCACGTCGCCTTCGCGCAGGACATCGCGGCGCTGGCGAGGTGGTCGCGAGCGAGCGGCATCGAGTTCGTCGCCGCGCAGCCTTTTCGGTGGGACGAGGCGGAGCCGGACGCCTACGCGCGTGCACCGAATCTCCTCGTCGAGGACACCGCGGCGCCCGCAGCGGCAACGGCCGGGGCCACGTTGCGCGCATTCCGGCTGCCGCTCGCGATTGCGGCACTCGCGCTGGGCGTGCACGTGGTCGCGCTGCTCGCCCAGTGGACATGGCTGTCGATCGAACACTGGCGCAGCTCGCGCGCGCTGGTCGATCTTGCCGCGCAGGCCGGTGTGCCCGGCGCAACGACGCCGGCACAGGCGGCGGCCGGCATCGCTCGCCGCCATGCCGGTCTCCTGCACGGCGCCTCCAGGGATGCGCCCGCCGACGCGCTGCCGCTGCTCGCCCGCGCCGCACCCCTCCTCGCGACGCTCGCGCCGGGAACGCTGAAGTCGGCGGCGTATTCGGGCGGGGCCTGGACCCTCGATTTCGCCGGCACGCGCGCGGACACCCTCACCGGCATCACGCGCGGGCTCGCCGACGCCGGTGTCGACGCCCTCGTCGCGCCGGTTGCCTCGGGCGCGCGCATGCGGCTGACGCTCGATCCGGCGGCTCGATGATGGGTGCGACGCTCTCGCCCGTCGTCGACGCCTGGAACCGCGCCGGCGCCCGCGCGCGCGTCGCGGCCGCTGCAATCGTCGTGGTGCTGCTCGCCGCAGCGATCCTGCTGTGGATCGTCGTCCCGCTGCAGGACGCCGTCGGCCGCGCCCGCGCCGATCTGGCGCGCGAGCGCATGGTCCTCGCAAGCGCGCGCAGCCGGCTCGCCGAGGACGCCAGCCTCGCGCATGCGATCGCGCCCGCGCGGGCCGGCGATGCCGCCGCGGCGGTCGATCGCGTCCTCGCCGGGCACGGCCTCGTACCGCTGTCCCGCGCCCGTGCCGACGCCGACGGGCGCATCGATGTCGTCATCCCGGACGCCCGCTTCGGCACCCTGGTGCGCGCGCTCGATGCGCTGTCGCACGACGAAGGCGTCCGCGTCGTCGAAGCGACGCTGCTCGCGCGCGTAGCTCCCGGCAGCGTGCGCGCGGAACTGGCGCTCACGCGATCGGGGCCGGCGCGGTGATGCGACGGACGGCGATTGGCGCGTCCGGCCTGTTCCTCGTCGTGGCGGCGATCGCCGCGATCGCCGTCTTGGCGCCGGCGACGATGGTCGATGCGGCGCTCGCGGCGCAGACCCGGGGTGCCTGGCGCCTCGCCGACGCCCGCGGCCTGTGGTGGCATGGCGCCGGGGTGCTGAGTAGCAGCGACGGCGGCGCTCGGATGCCGCTCGGCTGGCGCGTCGCCTGGCTGCCGCTCGCGCGGGGCACCCTGTCGATCGATCTCCTCACCGCAGACGGCAGCGGGCTGGGGACGATCGAGCTGCGCCGCGAGGCGTGGTCGCTGCGCGATCTGCGACTGCGCCTGCCAGCGGCGTTCGCGGCGGCGCTCGTGCCGCGGATGGCCGCGCTCGCCGGCAGCGGCGCGCTCGCCACAGGGGGTGAGCTCGATCTGCGCGCCAGGACATTCGATTGGAGCCCCTCCGGCGGAAGCGGCACGCTCGATGTGCAGTGGAATCGCGCAAGGCTGGTGATCGCCGGGACCACCGTCGATTTCGGGACCGTGGCGGTCGCGATCGCCGCGCAGCAGGGACGACTGCAGGGAACGCTGCACGGCACGGGCGGCGACCTCGCGGTCGACGGGACGATCGGCGGCAGCGGGTCCGCGGTCGGCGGAACGTTGACGTTGAGGCCGTTGCCATCGACCGGCGAGGCGTTGCGCCGCAGCCTGCCGCTGCTGGGTACGCAGGATGGCAGCGGCGCCGTGCACATCGACTGGCACGCAGGCCGATGAGCCGGCGGGCGGATCGCCCCGGGCGGGTGCCCGCGCTCGACACACTGCGCGGCATCGCGATCGTGGCGATGGCGACCTACCACTTCTGCTTCGACCTGCGCTATTTTGGATTCCTGCGCGCCGACCTCGAGTACGACTGGCGCTGGATCACCGCCCGCACGTTGATACTGTCGACGTTCCTGCTCGTCGCCGGCACGAGCATGGTTCTCGCGGACCGGGATCGGCAAACTGCACTCGGGCGCTGGCTCGCCCACGCCGGCGTGATCGCGACGGCCGCGCTGGCGGTCAGCGCCGGCAGCTACCTGATGTTTCCGCAGACGTGGATCTGGTTCGGCGTGCTGCATGCGATCGCCGTATCGCTCGTCATCGCGCGACCTTTCGTCCGCCGGCCCGCGATCGCGATCGCCGCAGGCGTCGCGATCATCGTCGCGGGCCTCGCCTTCCAGAGCACCGCATTCGACAACCGGGCGCTGGGCTGGCTCGGGTTCATGACGGCCAAGCCCGCCACCGAAGACTACGTGCCGCTCTTCCCGTGGACCGGTGTGCTGCTGGTGGGTACGGGCCTCGGCCACCTGCTGGTCCGCACCCGCTTCGCCGCCCTCGCGACGCTCGAGCGCGCGCCGCGCCTCCTCGCCTTCCTGGGCCGCCACAGCCTGGCGGTGTACCTGTTGCATCAGCCGATCCTGATCGGGGCGCTGTGGACCTTCGTCAGGATTCGAGCAGCTTGAGACGCTGGACCTTGCCGGACGGCCCTTTCGGCAACTCGCGCATGAAGCGGATCACCTTGGGCATCTTGTAGCGGCCGAGCTCGGCTTCGCAGAAGGCCCGCAACTCGCCTTCGGTCAGCGACATGCCGGGCTTCACCACGACCGCGGCCAGGATCTCCTGTCCGTAATGCGGATCCGGGATGCCGACGGCCGCCGCCTCGAGCACCGCGGGATGGCGATAGAGCGCCTCGTCGATCTCGCGCGGCGCGATGTTCTCGCCGCCCTTGATGATGAGCTCCTTGAGCCGCCCGGTGATGAAATAGAAACCGTCGCGATCGCGCAGCCCGAGATCCCCGGTGTGGAGCCAGCCGTCGGGCTCGAGCGCCTTGGCAGTCGCCTCGGGGGACTTGTAGTACTCCTTCATCACGTTCGCACCGCGGATCATGATCTCGCCGGGCTCGCCGTCGGGGAGATCGCGACCCGTGCCGGGGTCGACCACCTTCGCCTCGTTGCCGAAAGCCTGCCCGGGGCTGCCGATCCTGCGTTTCGCGGGATCGAGCGGATT
>DAHUXO010000288.1 GCA_027307095.1 Betaproteobacteria bacterium
AGCGGCCCGGGCGATGGTGGCGGCGATGACACGAGCTCGATCCAGGGCCGTCTCGCGGTCGTGTGCGACCTCTTGAACCAGCCCGATGCGCAGCGCCTCGTCGGCGCCGAAGCGCTCGCCGAGCAGGTAGACCTCGAGCGCCTTGCGCATTCCGACGCTGCGCGGCAGCGACCAGGTTCCACCGCCGTCCGGCGTCAGGCCGACGTTGCGGTAGGCGGACGCGAACACGGCGTCGTCCGCCGCGACGACGAGGTCGCAGGCGCAGGCGATCGACAATCCGAATCCGGCAACGGCGCCGTGGACCGCCGCGATCACCGTGTGCGGCATGCGGTGGAATTGCTCGATCGCCGTCTGCACCCGCAGCACGATCTGCTCGAAGTCGGAGCGGATGTTTTCGCGGTTGCCGGCGAGACGTGCGGCGAATGTCCGCAGGTCCCCTCCCGCCATGAAATGACGCCCGGCACCGCGCAGCACGACGACGCGCAGCGACAGGTCGGTGGACAGCGTTGTCGCGTGCGCGATCAGCGCATCCATCATCGGGATGTCCAGCGCGTTGAGCGCCGCCGGGCGGTTGAAGGTCAGCGTCGCGACCGGCCCCGACCGCGCGAGGAGAATCGCGTCGTGCCCGTCGGCTGGGCTCATTGCGGGCTGCGCCGGAACGGCGTGCTGGTCTCGAGCTCGTCGATCGAATGGGCAACGTCGGCGCGCTCGCGCGCGCAGTAGTCGGCGATCGCGGGCGCGAAGGCCGGATCGGCGATCGCGTGCCGCGAGCGCGTCGGTGCGGGAAGAAGCCCGCGCGCGAGCTTGTGCACGCCCTGGGCGCCGCCCTCGAAGCTGCCGATGCCGCGTTCGATGCAGAACTCGATGGCCTGGTAGTAGCAGGCCTCGAAATGCAGGCCCGGCACGTACTCGCGCGTTCCCCAGTAACGCCCCCACAGCGTGTCCTCGTTGCACACGTCCAGCGCAGCGCACAGCGGCTGCCCGTCGCGCTGCCCGAGCACCAGCAGCAGATTGTCGGGAAGCGCAGCGCCGATGCGCTCGAAGAACCCGAGCGACAGGTAGGGCGTGGATCGGTGCGCCGCATAGGTGCGCTCGTAGCATTCGAAGAAGAACGCCCAGTCGGAAGCGGTGATCGAGCGGCCCGGCTTGCGCGTGAACGTGACCCCGGTCGAGGCGAGGCGGCGGCGCTCCTGGCGGATCTTCTTGCGCTTATCGTGGTTGAACGCCGACAGGAAATCGGCGAAGTCGCGGTAGCCGTCGTTGCGCCAGTGGAACTGGACCCCCTCGCGCTCGAGCATCCCCGCGGCGACGCCTTCGCGCGTCTGGTCCTCCTCGGTGAACAGGACGTGCAGCGACGAATAGCCGTGGCGCAACTCGGACAGCGCACGCTCGAGCAGCGCGCGTCGCGTGGCGGCATCGGGCGCCAGGATGCGCGGACCCGACACCGGCGTGAACGGAATCGCGGCGAGCAGCTTCGGATAGTAGCGCCGGCCATGGCGGCGGTAGGCGTCGGCCCAGCCCCAGTCGAAGATGTATTCGCCGTAGCTGTGCGCTTTCTCGTAAAGGGGCATCGCGCCCACGAGCTCCGCGTGGTTCCATGCGGTCAGGAAGTGCGGCGTCCATCCGGTTTCGGGCGAGGCGCAGCCTGATTCATGCAGAGCCGAGAAGTACGCGTGCGACAGCAGCGGCGTCGCGCCGGCGAGCCGGTCCCAGTCGCGAGCGGGAAGCGACGACAGATCGACGTCGTCGCGGATCAGCGCCGACGCGGGGACCGGCGGTCGCGACTGCGGGAAGGGGACGGGTGCGCGCATGGGACGCCCCGATTGTCGCCGTTGGCCGCCGCGCGCTCAAGCGGCGCGCGCAGGGCCCGCCGCAAACCCGCGCGCTGACAGCGTGCTAACATTTTCGGATGAAGATTGCGCTTGCGCAGCTCGACCAGAGGCTCGGCGACCTCTCGGGCAACGCGCAGGCGCTGCTCGAGGCGATCGGACAGGCGCGGGGTGCCGGCGCCGCGCTGGTGGTGACACCCGAGCTCTCGCTGTGCGGCTACCCCCCCGAGGACCTGCTGCTGCGCCCCGCTTTCCTGGATGCCTGTGCCGCAGAACTCTCGGCGCTCGCATCGCAGGTGACCGGCGTGGTGGCACTGGTGGGTTTTCCCGAGCGCGTCGCCGGCAGGCGCCACAACGCGCTTGCGGTGCTGCGCGATGGACGGGTGGACCGCGTCTACCGCAAGCAGCGGCTTCCCAATTACACGGTATTCGACGAGGAGCGCTATTTCGCGCCGGGTGGAGAGCCTTGCGTGTTCGAGGTCGGCGGGCTGCGCGTCGGCGCGATCATCTGCGAGGACTGCTGGTATCCCGAGCCGGCGGCGCAGGCGCGCGCCGCCGGCGCGCAGATCCTCGTCGTCCCCAATGGTTCGCCCTACCACACGGGACAGCAGGCGGCGCGGGTCGCCCAGGTGGCGGCGCGTGTTCGCGAGACGGGATTGCCGATCGTCTACGTCAACCGCGTCGGCGGCCAGGACGAGCTGGTGTTCGACGGCGCTTCGTTCGTGATGGGCGCCGACGGTTCAGTCGCGCAGCAATTGCCGGCCTGGCACGAGACACTGGCGCTGGCCGAGTTCGACGGTGCGACTCCCAAAGCCGTGCGCGGGAAGCTCGACCGCGCACCGGAGCCCCACGTCTACCAGGCGCTGGTGATGGGCGTGCACGACTATGTCGGCAAGAACCGGTTTCCCGGCGTGATCATCGGCCTCTCGGGTGGCGTCGATTCGGCGCTGACGCTCGCGGTTGCCGTCGACGCGCTGGGCCGCGACCGCGTGCGCGCGGTGATGATGCCGTCGCAGTACAGCGCGGCGATCAGCCTCGAGGATGCGCGCGAGATGGCCGGGATCGCCGGCGTGCGCTACGACGAGATTCCGATCGGGCCGATGTTCGGCGCATTCCTCGGGTCGCTGTCCGCCGAGTTCGCGGGCCTGCCCGTCGACGCGACCGAGGAGAACATCCAGGCGCGCGTCCGCGGTACGCTGCTGATGGCATTGTCGAACAAGTCCGGCTCGATCGTCCTGACGACGGGGAACAAGTCGGAGATGGCGGTCGGCTATGCGACGCTCTACGGGGACATGGCGGGGGGCTTCGCCGTGCTGCGCGACATCGCCAAGACCTTGGTCTACCGGCTGGCCCGCTACCGCAACAGCCTGGGACGGGTGATCCCGGAGCGGATCATCACGCGCGCGCCCTCGGCCGAATTGCGCGCGAACCAGACCGACCAGGACTCGCTGCCGCCCTACGACGTGCTCGACGGCATCCTCGAGGCCTATGTCGAGCAGGACCTGGCCCCGGCCGACATCGTGGCCCGGGGCTACCCGGCGGCCGACGTGCGGCGCGTCGTGCGCCTGATCAAGGTCAACGAATACAAGCGCCGCCAGGCGGCCGTCGGCATCCGCATCACGCCGCGCGGCTTCGGCAAGGACTGGCGCTATCCGATCACGTCGGCGTGGAACGAGTGGGAGAGCGTGGGCATGGGCTAGCTGCCGCGGTCGGCCCCGGAGCGGCTCCGGCCGCCGGTTCGTGTATGCTTTACCCGGGATTTTCCTTCCCGCCCCGGGCATGGCAATGAAGAAAATCGAAGCGATCATCAAGCCGTTCAAGCTGGACGAGGTGCGCGAAGCGCTGTCCGACGTCGGCGTCACCGGGCTGACCGTCACCGAGGTCAAAGGTTTCGGGAGGCAGAAAGGGCACACCGAGCTCTACCGGGGCGCCGAGTACGTCGTCGACTTCCTGCCCAAGGTCAAGGTCGAGCTGGTCATCGGCGATGCCCTCGTCGAGCGGGCGATCGACGCGATCATCAGGGCCGCGCGCACCGGCAAGATCGGAGACGGCAAGATCTTCGTGACGGCGGTCGAGCAGGTACTGCGCATCCGCACCGGCGAATCGGGCGAGGCCGCGGTCTGAAGGGGATTTTCCCGGCCGCTGCGCCGGGAACGGATGCGCAACCGACCAAGGAGGACCACCATGTCGTTCGCCAGTGAATTCCGGGAGTTCGCGGTCAAGGGCAGCGTCGTCGATCTTGCCGTCGGCGTGATCATCGGCGGCGCATTCGGCAAGATCGTCGACTCGCTGGTCAAGGACATGATCATGCCGGTCGTCGGCAGGATCTTCGGCGGGCTGGATTTCTCGAACTACTTCATCATGTTGAAGGCCCCGCCTGCCGGCTACACGGGGCCGATGACCTACGACGCGCTGACCAAGGCCGGCATTCCGCTGTTCGCCTACGGCAACTTCATCACCGTCGCGATCAACTTCCTGATCCTCGCGTTCATCATCTTCATGATGGTGAAGCAGATCAATCGCCTGAAGCGCGAGACGCCGCCGCCTGCGCCGGCCGCGCCGCCGGAGGAAGTCGTGCTGCTTCGCGAGATCCGCGACTCGGTCAAGCGCTGAATTGTCGCGATCGCAGCGGTCGCGGCGCTCTGCCTCGGCGCGACCCGGGCGGCGCTGGCCGACATCACGATCGGCGTGGTCGTGTCGGCGACCGGACCTGCCGCATCGCTGGGGTTTCCGGAACGCTGCACGATCGAGCCGAACTCGCCGGCAATGGTCGACATCGGCGCCAACGCGAAGAAGGCGAACGGGTTCAAGACGCTGGGCTACATCGGCTTCAACGACGCCTACGGCGACAGTTGGCTGGGCGAAATCCGCCGCTCGGCGCAGACCGCAGGCATCCGCGTCGTCGCCGAGCGCCGCGACCAGCTTGCCGGGACCCTCTCGGGCGGCGAGCGGCAGATGCTGGCGCTGGGCCGCGCGCCGATGGCCAGTCCGCGCCTGCTGCTTCTCGACGAGCCGTCACTGGGGCTCGCGCCGCTGATCGCCCGCGAGACCTTCGCCATCGTCAAGGGGCTCAGGTCCGCCGGGGTCGCCGTGCTGCTCGTCGAG
>DAHUXO010000306.1 GCA_027307095.1 Betaproteobacteria bacterium
GGTGCCCCGGCGCACGAGACCAGTCGCAAGCTGCATCAGCTCGCGTCGGGATTGCGGCGCCATCCCAGCCGTGGGTTCGTCCATCAGCAGCAGGCGCGGATTGCCGGCCAGCGCCAATGCGAGCTCGACCCGCTTGGCATCGCCGTACGCGAGCGCCGCGCAATGCCTGTCCGCGAGCGCGGAGATCTCCACGCGGGCGAGCAGCGCATCGGCTTCGGGTGTGGCGGCCGGGAGCAGGCCCGGTCCGATGCGCGCGTCGCGCCGATCGCGCGCGGCGAGTGCGAGGACCACGCTCTCGCGCACCGTCATCGACGCGAATGTCGCCGCGACCTGGAATGTCCGGCCGATGCCGCGGTGTGCGATCTGGTGCGCCGACAGCCCGGTGATCGAACGGGACTCGACCTGCACGTCGCCCGCATCGGGCGCGAGCTGCCCATCGATGAGGTTGAAGCAGGTCGTCTTGCCCGCGCCGTTGGGACCGATCAGCGCCACCACTTCGCCGCGATCGACGCCGAAGCTCAGGTCGCGCAGCGCGGCGACACCTCCGAAGGCCTTGCGCAGCCCGCTGACGCGCAGCATCGGCGCGCTCACGGCGACCTTCGCAGCCGGCGCGACCAGGTCCCGAGCGCGCCGCCGAGGCCGCCGGGAAAGAGCAGCACCAGCGCCAGGATGGCAACGCCGACCCAGGCCCGCCAGTACTCGGTCGTGCGCGACAGCGTGTCCTGGAGCAGGGTCAGCGCGGCCGAGCCTGCGAGCGGGCCGAACCAGGCGGTCTGGCCGCCGATCAGCATCATCACCAGTGCGTCGACCGAGCGCGGGATGGCGAGGGAATCGGGGCCGATGCCGCCCTTCGAATACGCGTAGAGGCCGCCCGCCAGTCCGGCGAACGCGCCCGAAAGGAACAGGCCCTTGATCCGCCGGCGGCCGACGTCGATGCCGATCGCGGCCGCACGCAGCGGCGAATCGCGGCCTGCGCGCAGGGCATACCCGAAAGGCGTGAACGCGATGACGACCAGGGCGACCAGCGCCGGTGCGACGATCGCGAGGACCAGCAGGTAATAGTGCGACGGATCCGCGAGCGCTGCAGGCGGCCAGACGCCGGTGATGCCGTTGGAGCCGCCGGTGACGCTGTCCCAGTCCAGCGCGATCGACCAGGCGATCTGGGCGAACGCAAGGGTCAGCATCGCGAAATAGATTCCCGACAGGCGCCTGCAGATCACGCCGAAGGCCAGCGCGGCGAGCGCCGCCGCAAAGGGCGCCACGACGAGGGCCGCGACGAAAGGATAGCCGCGGGTCGCGGCGATCGCGGCGGCATAGCCACCGATGCCGAAGTACGCCGCATGGCCGAACGACGTCATCCCGCCGCGGCCGGTCAGCAACTGCAGGCTGCCCGCGAACAATGCGGCGACGAGGATGTCGGTCGCGAGCACCAGCGTGTAGGTGTCGCCTGCGAGCGGCAGCAGCAATCCGGCGGTGACCAGCACGATCGCGACGACCGCCTGCACCCTTGCGGGACGCGCGACCAGCGCGCGCTCGACCGCGCTGAGCGGCGGCGCGTGGAGCGCGGGCGCCGCGCCGAGGAGACCGGTCGGGCGCAGCATCAGCACCAGCGCCATCACGATGAATTCGATGACCAGCGTGAGCTTGGGCATCGCGATGGTCGTTCCTGCGACATCGACGGTTCCTGCGGCGATGCACAGCGCCTTGATGATCCCGATCAGCAACGCGGCGGCGAATGCGCCGGGGATGGATCCCAGTCCACCCAGGACGGTCACGACGAAGGCATCGGCGATGACCGCGAGGTCCATGCCGAGGTTGGCGCCGACGCGGGGCAGGGTCAGCGCGCCGGCGAGACCGGCGAGGAACGACCCCAGCGCGAACACCGCGGTGTAGAGCCGCGCCTGATCGATGCCCAGCGCAGCCGTCAGCTCGCGGTTCTCGGCGGCTGCCCGCACGACGACGCCGAAGCGGGTGCGGCGGATCAGCCAGGTCAGCCCGATCAGCACGATCGGCCCCACGCCGATCAGCAGCAGATCGTACTGCGGCACTGCGCGGCCCAGTATCGAAACCGCGCCGTCCAGTCCCGGTACGCGCGGACCGAGCCGGTCGTCCGGCCCCCAGATCGCGAGCGCCGCGTCGCGGACGATCAGCACCACGGCGAACGTCGCCGTGAGCTGCAGAAGCTCCGGCGCCGCGTAGAGGCGCTTCAGCAGCAGCACCTCGATCAAGGCGCCAATCAGCGCGACCGCCAATGCCGCCGTGATCGTCGCGATCCAGAACCCGGCGGCCGTGCCGGGGAGCAGCGGCGACAGCGCGCGACCCACCGACCACGCGACGTAGGCGCCCAGCATGTAGAGGGAACCGTGCGCGAAGTTGACGACGCGGGTGACGCCGAAGATCAGCGTCAGGCCCGCCGCGATCAGGAACAGCGAGGACGCCGATGCGAGCCCGTTGAGCAGCTGGACCGCGAGCGACGCGAGCGACACGCGGCGGCCGGTGGCAGCTTGCCCGGTGCCGCGCCTAGCGGCCGGCCGGGCGCAGCTTGCGCACGACGTCGTCGGGCGGCAGGTAGTCCTTGCCGTCGGCGTAGCGGAAATCGACCATCACGCCTTTGCCGTCAGCGAGGCCGATGCGACCGACGAACGCGCCCATCGTCGACTGATGGTCGAGTGCGCGGAATGTGATTTCGCCGAACGGCGTGCCCACCTGCAGGTTCTGCATCGCGGCGAGGAGCTTCGGCGTGTCGGTCGAGCCGGCGCGCCTGATCGCCGCCGCCGCGGTCTCGACGGTGCTGTAGCCGACGACCGAGCCCAGGCGCGGATAGTCGTGGAATTTCGCCTGGTAGGCGTCGAGAAATCGCTCGTGCTCGGGGGTCTTGATCGCGTACCAGGGATAGCCGGTCACGTGCCAGCCGACCGGGGCCTCGTCCTTCAGCGGATCGAGGTACTCGGGCTCGCCGCCCAGCAGGTCAAACACCGGCCGATCCTTGAACAGGCCGCGCAGCTGACCCTCGCGGACGAAGCGCGCGAGGTCCGGGCCGAACAGCGACGAGAAGATCGCGTCGGGGTGCGCATCGAGCAGGGCCTGGACGACCGCCCCCGCTTCGATCTTGCCCAGTGGCACCGCCTGCTCGATGAACTCGAGACCCGAGCCCGCACGCGCGATCATCTGCCGCTTGAAGGTCTCGGTCGCGGCCTGTCCGTACTCGTAATTCGGATAGACGATTGCCCAGCGCTTCTTCCCGGTCTTGACCGCATCGGGCACGAGCATCGCGGTCTGCATGTACGTCGACGCCCGCAGCCGGTACGTATAGGCATTGCCGTCCTGCCAGACGATCTTGTCGGTCAGAGGTTCGGCGGCGATGAACAGTACCTTGCGCTGCCGCGCGAAATCGGACACCGCGAGCCCCACGTTCGACGCGAACGTTCCCATCAGCAGGGCGACGTGCTCGCGCGTGAGCAATTCCTCGGCGACACGAACCGCGTCGCCCGGAACGCCGCCATCGTCCCGCGACACGACCTCGATCCTTCGACCGAGCACGCCGCCCGCTGCGTTGATCTGGTCGACCGCGAGCTCCATGCCCTTGCGGTAGGGATCGAGGAACGCCGGGAACTGCTTGTAGCTGTTGAGCTCGCCGAGCTTGATCGTCTGGGCCGATGCAGTGGGTGCGAGGGAACCGAGCGTGGCGATGGCGAAGGCCAAGGCGAAGGTCAAGGCTGCGATTGGACGGGACATTCGATCTCCGGCCGCGAGGACTGTCGTCTCGCGGGATCCCTGCGGTTGCGGGCATACCTCTGGGGCCACGATGTTAGCAAATCGCGAGGCGGTAAAATGAGCAGCTCTACCGCCGACACCGCGCCGCACAGGTGTCGCCTGGCCGACCCCACGATGCCGCCCCTCGCCTACGGACTGACGTTCGCCGACCTCTACACGCCCGCAGGCGCCGCGGCCATCGATGCGCACTTCATCGGGCATCTCGCCGCTGCCGACGGCGCGCTGGTCCGGCGGCTCGCCAGCGCGCGGGCCGAGCCGGAGCGGCTCGCCGCGAAAGACGAGTCGGCGCTGCTGATGGCGATCGCGCTGCACGTCGAGGATTTCCTCGCGGAGCTGTTCGGCATCGGCAAGGAGCTGCGCGCGCTGGAGGCCCGCCACCACGAGCTCGCGCCGCTCTTCGCCGTCAAGCGCCAGTTCGTGCAGCGGAAGGCAATGAACGCCTACAGGGCCGATGCGGCGGCGCAGTTCGACGGGACCGCGCTGCGTGCGGGGATC
>DAHUXO010000173.1 GCA_027307095.1 Betaproteobacteria bacterium
ACGATGCTGCTGGCGCTCACCACCAACAACGTCGGCATCCTGTGGGTCGCGATGGAAGCCGCGACGCTGACGACGGTGCTGCTGGTGTCGCTGTACCGGACGCCGGCGAGCCTCGAGGCGGCGTGGAAATACTTCATTCTCTGCGGCGTCGGCATCGCGCAGGCGCTGTTCGGGACGATCCTGCTGTATTTCGCCGCCGAGAAGATCCTCGGACCGGGCGGAGGCGCGCTGCTGTGGACCAAGCTGAACGCGGTGCGCGGCCAGCTCGAGCCGACCGTGCTGGCGCTGGCGTTCGTGTTCCTGCTCGTCGGCTACGGCACCAAGGTCGGTTTCGTCCCGCTGCACAACTGGCTGCCCGATGCGCACGCCGAGGGCCCGACGCCGGTGTCCGCCGTGCTATCGGGGCTGCTGCTCAACGTCGCGCTGTACGCGGTCGTGCGCTGCAAGGTGCTGGTCGACGGCGCGCTGCCGGGCGCGTTCGCCAGGAACCTGATGATGGGTTTCGGCCTGCTGTCGGTGGTCGTCGCGGCCTTCCTGCTCGCCCGCCAGCGCGACATCAAGCGCCTGTTCGCGTATTCGTCGATCGAGCACATGGGGATCGTGACCTTCGCTTTCGGCGTGGGCGGGCCGATCGCGAGCTTCGCGGGCCTGTTGCACATGACCGTGCATTCGCTGACCAAGTCGGCGATCTTCTTCGCGGTCGGCCACGCGACGCAGAAGACCGGCACCCAGGTCATCGACGACATCCGCGGCCTGGTCACGATCAGTCCGATGATCGGCTGGGGCCTGATGCTCGGCACGCTGGCGAGCCTCGGCATGCCGCCTTTCGGCGTGTTCGCGAGCGAGTTCCTGATCCTGACCACGGCGATGCGCGAGCAGCCCTGGGCGACGCCGCTGCTGCTCACCGCGCTCGGCGTCGCCTTCGCCGCCGTGTTCTCGAAGGTCCAGCCGATGGTGTTCGGTGAGACGACCGCGAGCAGGCTTCCGCTGCGGCCGGCGATGCTGCCGGTGTTCACGCACCTCGCGCTGGTGCTGATGCTGGGACTGTGGATCCCTCCCTACCTCGCCGAATGGTACCGGCAGGCAGCGAGGCTGATCGGATGACGGAACGCCGATGAACGTCGCGCCGCTCGGCCTCGCCGCCGCCCGCCTGCCCGCGGGTGTTCCCGCGCAGCGCGCGCAGGTGAGCTCGGGTCAGTTCCTCACCGCGTGCCGCCTCGCCTGGGAACAGGGTGCGACGCTCGTCGCGCTGTGGGCCTCCGACGAGCGTGACCGGCGACGCGGTTTCTGCGTGCGAGTGGCGCTCGAGGACCGCGACGGCCTGACCATCCTCGAGCACTGGTTGCCTACCGACGATTCGCGCTATCCCGACCTGACGCCGATCTTCCCCGCGGCCAACCGCATGCAGCGGACGACCTACGACCTGATGGGCATCGGCGCCGAGGCCGACGACCAGCGGCCGTGGCTGTGGATGGCGAGCTGGCCGATCGACCGTTTCCCGTTGCGGCGCGACTTCGAGGCATCGCCCAAGTGGGAGCCCGGCCAGGAAGAATACGACTTCGTCAGGGTCGAAGGCGACGGCGTCCACGAAATCCCGGTCGGGCCGGTGCACGCCGGCATCATCGAGCCCGGACATTTCCGCTTCCAGATCGTCGGCGAGAAGGTGCTGCGCCTCGAGGAGCGCCTGGGCTACACGCACAAGGGCGTCGAGAAGCGCTTCGAGTCGCTGACCATCGTCGAAGGCGCGAAGCTCGCAGGACGCATCTCGGGCGACAGCACGGTGGCCTATGCCTGGGCCTACGCGCAGGCGGCCGAGAGCATCGCCGGAGTCGTCGCCCCGCCACGGGCCGTGTGGCTGCGCGCGCTGTGCCTCGAGCGCGAGCGCCTCGCCAACCACCTGGGCGACCTCGGCGCATTGGGCAACGACGGCGGTTTCGCCTTCGGTCTCGCGCAGTTCTCGCGGGTGCGCGAGGACGTGCTGCGCGTCAACCATGCGACGTTCGGTCACCGCCTGCTGATGGACGTCGTCGTTCCCGGCGGCGTCGCGCATGACCTCGACATCGCGCAGGCGCTGGCGATGCGCGACCAGGCGAATGGAATGCGCGCCGAGCTCCTCGAGCTTCGCGGCATCTACGACGAGCACGCGGGATTGCAGGACCGCTTCCGCAACTGCGGCGCGGTGAGCGCCGAGCTCGCGGCGAAGCTGGGCATGCAGGGCCTCGCCGCAAGGGCGAGTGGAATCGCACGCGACCTGCGCTGCGATTTCCCCATCGCCCCCTACGACACGCTGGCGGTGCGCATCGCGACCGCCGCGAACGGCGACGTCGCCGCGCGCGTCGCCGTCCGCTTCGACGAGGTGCTGGAATCGCTGCGGCTGATCGACGCGATCGCCACTCGGCTGCTCGACCCCGCGCTCGCCGGCGAGGTGTGCGAGCCGCTGCCCGACACCCCTGCGCAGCGGCTCGCAATCGGCTACGTCGAGGGCTGGCGGGGGCCGGTGCTCATCGCCCTCGAATCGGGCCCGGGCGCGACGATCAGGCGCTGCCATCCGCACGACCCGTCGTGGTCGACCTGGCCCGCGATCGAGCACGCGGTGATCGGCAACATCGTTCCCGATTTCCCGCTGATCAACAAGTCGTTCAACCTGTCCTACAGCGGGCACGATCTTTAGGCGGTTCGCCCGCGCCCTCCGCCAAGCAGGCCCACCGCCGTCCTCACCGAGCCCCCACCGACCACAGGCCGCCGACCGTGTATCACGTACTGCGACAGATCGCACGCACCGGCATCCGCACCGAAGCGAGCCCCGAGCCCGCATCGGATGACGTCGTCGCGAGGCGGCTGCACGAGGACATCCTGCGGACGCGGGGGCGCGCACTCACTATCCGCTACGTCGACGCCGGCTCGTGCAATGCCTGCGAGCTCGAGGCGCAGGCACTCGGCAATCCCTACTACAACCTCGAGGGCCTCGGCATCCGCTTCGTCGCGAGCCCCCGCCACGCCGACGCGCTGATGGTCAGCGGCCCCGTGTCGAAGCACATGGCGATCGCGTTGAGGCGAACTTACGACGCGGCGCCCGAGCCCAAGCTCGTCATCGCCATCGGCGAGTGCGCCTGCGGGCGCGGCATCTACGCGGAGAACTACGCGACGCTTTCCCGGGTTTCGAGCGTGGTCCCCGTCGACGTCGAGATCCCGGGCTGTCCCCCATCGCCGACCGCCCTGTTGCAGGGCATACTCGCGGCCATCCGCGAATCGGGGGGCGGGGAGCCGATTGGCGCAAACGGGCCCTCCCCGCCTGTAGACTAGGGCCCCGGTCGCGCCCGGCACTGCCGGCGCGGTGAATTCACGGCACAACGCTGGACCTTTAGGCACGCATGGCTACTTCATCGAAAAAGCCGGCAAGCCGGCGCCAGACCGCCGTTCGGGCTGCACCGGGGGCATCCGCCTCGACCGTCGCGCAGATCGCCGACCTCGCGTGGGCGGGCCAGCACGCGAAGGCCATCGAGCTCGCCACCTCGGCGCTGGCCGCAGCGCGACTTCCGGTCGCACGGAAGCTCGACCTGTTCGACCTGCGCTCCGAAAGCTACATCGCCCAGGGCGAGCTCGACCGCGCCGGCGCCGATGCCGCCGCGATGCGCGAGCTCGCCGGCGCTTCCGGAAAAGCTGCGCTAAGGGCACAGGCGGACAACCGCATGGCGCTGATCCAGATGCGCAAGGGCGACTGGAAGGCCGCGGTGCGCACCGCCACCGCTGCGCTGAAGGCGGCGCGCCAGGGCAGGCAGAAAGCGCTCGAGGCGATGAGCCTCTATCGCCTCGCCGAGGCCCAGTTCCGCGTCAACGCGAGCGAGGCCTCGGCGCGAAACGCCACCCGTGCAGCCGAGCTCTTCGCACGACTCGACCAGCCCGCTCTGCAGGGGCGCGCGCTGTGGGCGCTGGCAGCGGCCCGCAGCAACCAGGGCCGCGCCGCCGATTGCGACAAGGCGGCCGCTGCCGCGCTGGAGCTCGCGCGGCGCGCGGGCGATTTCTACGGCGCCGGCAACGCCCTCAACATGCTGATGTTCAACGAGGCCGATCTCGCCACCCGGCTCAAGCTGCTGACGCAATCGCTGGCCGCGTTCGAGGCGGCCGGATATGTCGAGCGCCAGGGCGTCATCACGTTCAACCTCAGCATTGCCTACATGAACCTCGGGCTGTACCGGCGTGCCCGACGGACGTTGCACCAGGCCAAGGACATGTACCGTCGCGCAGGCTCGACGGTCGACGCCAGCGGTAGCGAATGGTTGCTGGCGGTCGTCGAAATCGAGATGGGACACCTCGCCCGGGCCCGCGAGCACGTGGCAGCGGCAGTCGGCGCCGAAGGGGGCCGCGAGGCCGCGCTGCGTTACCCCGGCTTCGAGCCGATGCTGCGCGCCCGACTCGCCTTCCGCGACAACGACCCCAAGTCGGCACTGGCGCATTTCCAACGCGCCGTAAAACTGTCCGAGTCCTCGGAGCAGGATGCATTCCTCTGCAACGCCCTGGCGGAGCACGCGAACGTCCTCCTCGCCACCGGGGATCCGGCCGCCGCGCTGAAGGCCACGCGGCGGGCCGTCGAGATCCATCGCGCCCACGACCTAGCGCCGATCCAGGGATTGCAGCCGGCGATGGTCTGGTGGGAGCACAGCCGAGCGCTTCGCGCCAACGGCGAAAGCAACCCCGCGCGCCAAGCGCTCGAGACGGCCTACGGCTTCATGTGCAAGGGCATCGCCGGCCTGAGCGACGAGGGGCTGCGCCGCAACTACCTGAACAAGATCCGGTGGC
>DAHUXO010000174.1 GCA_027307095.1 Betaproteobacteria bacterium
ATTTGCCTTGCCGCACCCCGTCGACGGGCGCCGAAGCTGTAAAGTAGCCTGACAGCATTGGCGCCATGCCCGGCCGGCGCCGTCTTGCGCCGGGGCGCTGCGGCCGGTCAAGCATTGGAGCATCCGGGAGCCCTTGCGCCCGTAGCCAACGCGCCCATATGCGCAATGCAAATCCGCCCTCCGGGACATCCGACCACGCCATGAAACGCATCTTCCTGTTCCTCGCCACCAACCTTGCGGTGGTTCTCGTCCTGTCGATCGTGCTGAGAGTGCTCGGCCTCGACCAGGCGCTCGCGGCCCAGGGCCTGCAGTACGGCCCGCTCCTCGCGTTTTCGGCCGTCGTCGGCTTCGTCGGCGCGTTCGTGTCGCTGCTGATGTCCAAGCCGATGGCCAAGTGGTCGACCGGCGCGCATGTCATCCAGACGCCGGCAAGCGACGCGGAGGCCTGGCTGGTCGAGACGGTGCGCAAGCTCGCGACCACCGCCGGCGTGGCGATGCCCGAGGTCGCGGTCTACGACGGCGAGCCCAA
Source organism: Betaproteobacteria bacterium (assembly GCA_027307095.1). Classification (GTDB taxonomy): domain Bacteria; phylum Pseudomonadota; class Gammaproteobacteria; order Burkholderiales; family Casimicrobiaceae; genus VBCG01. Next base: position 530 of record DAHUXO010000174.1, read on the forward strand.
CGCGTTTGCCACCGGCGCGTTCAAGAACTCGGCGCTGGTTGCCGTGTCGACCGGCCTGCTGCAGTCGATGAACAAGGAAGAGGTCGAGGCGGTGCTGGGCCACGAGATGGCCCACGTGGCCAACGGTGACATGGTGACGCTGACGCTGATCCAGGGGGTCGTCAATACCTTCGTCGTGTTCCTGTCGCGAGTCGTCGGGTCGATCGTCGATCGCGCGGTGTTTCGCAACGACCAGCGCAGCACCGGCGCCGGCTACTTCATCACCGTCATCGTGTGCCAGATCGCCTTCGGGATCCTGGCGAGCATGATCGTCGCGTACTTCTCCCGCCGGCGCGAGTTTCGCGCCGACGCCGGGAGCGCGCGTTTCCTCGGGTCGCCGCAGCCGATGATGCATGCGCTCGCGCGCCTGGGCGGGATCGCCCCCGGCCAGCTGCCGCAGTCGCTGCAGGCGTCGGGCATCACCGGGGGCGGTGGAGTGATGGCGCTGTTCGCGTCCCATCCGCCGATCGAGGCGCGGATCGCCGCCCTCCAGGGCCGCGCCCCCGGCGCCCAGTAGCTTGCCCGCCGCCGACCGCAACAGCATCGCAGCACGACAGGAAAAGGGCCCACGCATGCGCTACAAGATCGAAGTGCAGGACGATACCGGCATCTGGTCCGACGTCCGGAACGACCAGGGCGCGCTGCTCACCTTCGACGACGAGGCCGCCGCACGCGCGGCGCTCGCCGAGCGCTTCCCGATCCTCGTGCAGATGGAGAAGTACGCGGGCGGCAAGCGCACGCGGGTGATCCGGATCATCGAAGACGACGACGACTGATCCGCGCGGGACGGGAAAACCGGGAGGAAAACCGGGACGCACCACGTTTTAAAACGTGGTGCGTCCCGGTTTTTCGCAAAACAAAACGGCCGGTGGGCGCGTTGTGGCGCGCGGACCGGCCGTTGGCGCGCGGATGGTCCGCGCGAGAGGTGCTGCCGCTTACTTCAGGTGATTCGAGACGAGCTTCGTCATCTCGAACATCGACACCTTGTTCTTGCCGCCGAACACCGCCTTCAGCTTCTCGTCGGCGTTGATCAGGCGCCTGTTCACGGCATCCTGCAGCTTGTTCTTCTTGATGTAATCCCAGATCTTCTTCGTCACTTCGGTGCGCGGCATCGGCATCGCGCCGACGACAGCGGCGAGCACCGCCGACGGCGTCATCGCCTTCATGAACGCAGCATTGGGCTTGCGTTTGGTGGCGGCCTTCTTCGCTGCGGGTTTCTTCGCAGCGGCTTTCTTCGCGGCAGGCTTCTTTGCCGCAGGCTTCTTCGCTGCGGGCTTCTTTGCAGCCGTCTTCTTGGCGGCGGGCTTCTTTGCAGCAGTCTTCTTCGCAGCTTTCTTGGCAGTAGCCATGACTCTCCTTCCTGTCGGTTATTCGGGCGGGCAACGCCAGAGCGTCCTGAAGCGGGGCCCTCCTGTCGAGGCACAACGCTCCATCGGCGGCGACTATACCGCATTTTCCCAGCAAGGGAATGGGCGCAGCGGGGATTTTGCGCTCGGGGAGCGATGCCGTCGCGGCGGCGCGGCACGCTACGCGCAAGGTCGCGAGCGCGCGGCGCCCCCTCGAGCGCGGAGTAGAATTCAGCATCCTCCCGCCCGACCGCATGCCGCGCCCCCTCACCGATCCTGCCCAGCTGCGCGTCGACTACAAGCGCGCGGCGCTGGACGAGCAGGCTGCGGATCCCGATCCCTTCCGGCTGTTCGCCCGCTGGTTCGACGAAGCGGTGGCTGCCGCGGTTCCCGAGCCCAATGCGATGACGCTGGCCAGCGCCGACGGGGCGGGCCGACCGACCGCCCGCATCGTGCTCCTCAAGGGCGTCGACGAGCGGGGCCTCGTGTTCTACACCAACTACGAAAGTCGGAAGGGTCGCGAACTGGCCGCCGGCCGCTACGCCGGCCTGCTGTTCTTCTGGGTGGAGCTCGAGCGTCAGGTGCGCGTCGAGGGGGTCGTCGAGCGCGTGAGCGGCGCGGAATCCGACGCCTATTTCGCGATGCGGCCGCGGGCGTCGCAACTCGGTGCCTGGGCGTCGCCGCAGAGCGCGGCGATCGCCGGCCGCGCCTGGCTCGAGGCCCAGTACGCCGCCTGCGAGGCCCGCTATCCCGGCGAGGTCCCGCGTCCGCCGCACTGGGGCGGCATTCGTCTGATCCCCGACCGGTTCGAATTCTGGCAGGGTCGCCCCTCCCGCCTCCACGACCGGCTCGAATGGCGGCGAGCGGGCGAGAGCTGGACGATCGGGCGCCTCGCCCCATGATGGCGCGCTTGCGCGCCCGGGTCTCCACCCTCGGAGTGCTGATCGCGATGGGCATCGCGAATCACATCGTGCTTGCCGGCTCGCGCGTCACGGTTTCGCTCGCTGCGCTCGCGAAGGGCGAGAATGCCGCGACCGTCGGGGCCCTGATGGCGGTCTTCGCACTGCTGCCGATGTTCTTCGCGATCCCCGCCGGTCGCCTCGCCGACCGGGTGGGGGTGCGAGGCCCGATGCTGGTCGGGTCCGCCGGCATTGCCGTGGGCGTGCTGATCGCAACGCTGGTGCCGGGCCTGGCTGCGCTGTTCGCCGCGGCGATGCTGATCGGCGTGTCGTTCATGACCTTCCAGGTCGCGGCCCAGTACGCGACCGGCGAGCTGGGCGGCCCGCAGGGCCGGGTTCGCAATTTCGGACTGGTCGCACTGGGCTATTCGACATCGTCGATTGCGGGACCGCTGATCGCCGGCGTGATGATCGACCATCACGGATTTCGCGCGACGTTCGCGCTGATGGCGCTCGCACCGATGCTTCCGATCGCCGTGCTGGCCAGCAGGCGCGTCGCGTTTCCGGGACCGCATCCCGCGCACGGGCGGCGCGAGCGCGGCAGCGCGCTCGATCTCGTCGCGCATGGCGAGCTGCGGCGGGTGTTCGTCATCAATGCGCTGATCACGCTCGCCTGGGAGCTGCACACGCTGTTCGTCCCGATTTACGGCAACTCGATCGGCTTGCCGGCATCGGAGATCGGCCTGATTCTGGCGGCGTTTGGCGCCGCCACCTTCACGGTGAGGCTCGCGATGCCCGCGATCGTGCGGAAGCTCTCCGAGCACCGGGTGCTGACGACCGCGCTCTACATCGCGGCCGCCGTTTACCTCGCATTTCCGTTCTCGCGCAGCGTTGCGACGCTGATGTGCCTGTCGTTCTGCCTCGGCCTCGGGCTGGGGGCAGGGCAGCCGATGGTGATGAGCGTGCTGCACAGCCATGCGCCGCCGGGCCGGATGGGCGAGGCCGCGGGCGTGCGGATGTCGCTGATCAACTCGATGGCGGTGGCCGTGCCGCTGGTGTTCGGCGCGGTCGGCGGGACGATCGGACTCGCGCCGGTACTGTGGTCGGTCGGGGTGTTCCTCGCGACCGGCGGCTGGCTCACACGCAGCGGGAAAGCCTGAAGCGGAGCCACAGCGCCGGCACGGCGCCCGGGCGTGAGCCGCGCGGCCCGCGGCGTCAGCGCCGACGCGTCAGTGCTTCACCTTCAGCCGCTGTGCCCAGGCCTTGCGGAACTTGGCGACCTTGGGCGCCACGACGTGGGCGCAGTACGGCTGGCTGCCGTTGCGCTCGAAGTAATCCTGGTGGTAGACCTCGGCCGGATGAAATGTCGCCGGCCCGGCCACCTCGGTCACGACCGGATCCCGCCAGAGCCCCTGCGCCATCAGCTCGGCGATGACCGCGTTCGCGTCGCGGCGCTGGCCTTCGTCCTGGCAGAAGATCGCCGACCGGTACTGGGTGCCCACATCGTTGCCCTGCCGGTTGCGCGTCGTCGGATCGTGGATCGTGAAGAACACGCGCAGAAGGTCGGGAAACGAGATCGCGGCCGGGTCGAAGCGCAGCCGCACGACCTCTGCGTGGCCGGTGTTGCCGGCGCACACCTGCTCGTAGGTCGGAGCGGCTGTCCGACCGCCGGCATAGCCGGACTCCACCGAGTGGACGCCGTCGAGTTCGCGGAACACCGCGTCCAGGCACCAGAAGCATCCGCCACCGAGGAGGGCGGTCGCGAGGGTGGGTTCTTGGGTCATCGTTTCATCCGTCGTCGCCGATCGCACAAAGCTTACGCCATTGCCGGCGGGTCGATCTGCGATAATCGGCAAGCTCCGATCCGCACCGCGCGCGGCCGTGCCGTGTCGCCGCGCCCGCATCGCGCTTGACCGCCAATCCATTCCGGTTCTTCTCCAAGGTCGCGGCCCGCATGCGCGACATCGACCTTGCACGCACCGCGGGCAGCCTGTCGTTCACGACGCTGCTCGCGATCGTGCCGCTCGCCACGGTCACCCTCGCGTTCGTCGCCCATTTCCCGATATTCGAGGATTGGCTGAAAGCGCTCGAGCTGTTCATGCTCCGCCACCTGCTGCCTTTCAGCGCGGCCGCCGAGGTCCGCGCCCGCGTCACCGAATTCGCCGAGCAGGCCTCGCGGCTGACCGGAGTCTCGATCGCGGTGATCGCGCTGAGCGCCGGGCTCGCCATCGCGACCGTGGAGCGGGAGATCAACGCGATCTGGGGCATCCGCCAGGGCCGTCCGCTCGGGAGGCGGCTGCTCGTCTACACGATCGGCCTCGCCACGGGCCCGGTGCTGATCGGCGCCAGCATCTCGATCACGACCTGGCTGGTCGTGCACTCGCTGGCGGTCGTGCCGATCCACCGGACCTCGGGCGAGAGCATCGTGCAGATGCTGCCGTTCGCGTTCTCGCTCGCCGGGCTCACGCTGCTGTACAAGATGGTCCCGGCGCGGCCCGTGGGATTGGCGCCCGCCGTGATCGCGGGGGCGCTTGCCGCGGCTGCGCTCGAGGCCGCGAAGCACGCGTTCGCGTGGTACGTGACGCGCATATCGACCTACCAGGCGATCTACGGCGCGCTGTCGGCGCTGCCGATCTTCCTGCTGTGGATCTACCTGTGCTGGGTGATCATCCTCGCCGGCGCTGCCGTCAGCGCCACGATCGCCGATCCGGGCGGCCGTCGCGCCCGCCCGGGCTCGCGGGCGCGGTGAGTCCCGGGTGGGCCGGCGAGGCGGCCTTGCACCCTCCATTGCGCGAGGTTGCTTAGCGCAGGCGAGCCAAGCTACATTTCAGCGTCGCCGGGCCGCGTTTCCGGCAATCACAACCAGGCAGGCGATCGAGGAGCATCCGCAACGTGTGGTCAATCATCGAGGCAGCGGGCTGGCCGATCTGGCCGTTGATCATCGCATCGGTCACGGCGCTCGCGCTGATCCTCGAGCGCCTGTGGTCGCTGCGCCAGAGCGTCGTCGCGCCGCGCGGCATGGTCGACCACGTGCTGGTCGAATTCAAGCACACCGGCGCGACGCAGGACCTGCTGGCGCGGACGGCTGAGCAGGGACCGCTGGGCCGCATCCTCGCCGCCGGCCTCGCCAACGTGAGGAGCCCGCGGCCGGTGATGAAGGAGGCGATCGAGGAAGTCGGGCGGCTGGTCACGCACGAGCTCGAGCGCTTCCTGACGACGCTGGGCACGATTGCGGCGATGGCGCCGCTGCTCGGGTTGTTCGGCACGGTGATCGGGATGATCGAGATCTTCGGCTCGCAATCGGCGAGCGGCTCGAATCCGATCGAGCTCGCCCACGGCATCTCGATCGCGCTGTACAACACGGCGATGGGCCTGATCGTCGCGATCCCGAGCATGATCTTCTACCGCCATTTCCGCGCCAAGGTCGACGCGCTGGTCATCGAGATGGAGCAGCAGGCGATCAAGCTGGTCGATTTCGCCCACGGCGAGCGGAAGTGACGCGATGAACCTGCGCGGCAATCGCACGCGGGACGATCCCGAGATCAACTTCATCCCGTTGATCGACGTGATGCTGGTGATCCTGATCTTCCTGATGGTGACGACGACCTATCAGCGCATCGCCGAGTTGCAGATCACCCTGCCGCAGGCCGACGCCGACCAGGCGAAACAGCGCCCGCACGAGGTCAATGTCGGGCTCGACGCGCAGGGCCGCTACTCGATCCAGGGCGGCGCACCGTTCCTGTTCACGTCCGTCGCCTCGATGGCGGGCATGCTGAAGCAGGCTGCGGGCGACGCCAGGGAACCGGTCGTCGTCATCAACGCCGATGCCCAGGCGACGCAGCAGATGGTCGTCCACATCATGGAGGCCGCGCGCGACGCCGGCCTCACCCACATCACGTTCGCGACCCAGTCGTCGTCGGCTGCGCGAAAATGACGGCCGTGCGGCGCGGTCCGGCGGGCGCCGGCCCGCGTGGCGCACGCGGCCCCGTCGCGAAGCTCGCCGGGTCCGTCGCTCGGCGCCGATCCTGACCCATGGGCATCGGCGAAGCGCTGCAGCGCGCGTGGTGGCAACCGCGTATCACGCTGCCCGCGGCGCTGCTGCTGCCGCTGTCGTGGGTGTTCGGGATCGTCTCCGCGCTGCGCCGCGCCGCTTATCGCGCGGGCGGGCTGCGCCGGACGCGCCTGCCGGTCCCGGTCGTGATCGTCGGCAACATCGCGGTCGGCGGGGCGGGCAAGACGCCGCTGGTCATCGCGCTGGTCGGCGCATTGCGCGAGCGGGGCTTCCATCCCGGAATCGTCAGTCGCGGCTACGGCCGGCACGACCGCGCGCCGCGCATCGTGCGGCCGGGCGACGGCGCGCGCGACGTCGGCGACGAGCCGCCCATCCTCGCGGGTTCCGGCGCGCCGGTGGGCGTCGGGCGCAGTCGCGCCGCGGCTGCCCGTGCGCTGCTCGCAGTG
>DAHUXO010000177.1 GCA_027307095.1 Betaproteobacteria bacterium
ACTTGCGCTGTTCGCGCGCGCGGTCGCGGGATTGCACACGCGGGCCGACACGCGCGCCGACGGCGGCGGGAGCGTGCTGCTGGTCTGGTGACCCCGCCGACCAGGACTCCCGGTGCGATTTCCTCGTGCGACGCGGGTTTCAGTTTGTTTCATCGCCCCGGCCTTGCGGACATCCGGATAAACTCGATCGCGTCGTCAACCGCGGGGTCCACCATGTCCTCACCTTCCAAGTCTTTCCTCGCGCGCGTCGCGCTGGTCGCGGCGTTCCTGCTCCCCGGAGCGGCCCGTGCTACCGACTTCACCGACCTGTGGTGGGTGCCGCAGGAGTCGGGCTGGGGTGCGAACGTCGTCCAGTCCGACGCCTTCATGTTCGTGACGTTCTTCATCTACGGCGCGGACAACAAGCCCACCTGGTACAGCGCCGAGCTCACCTGGGACGGGACGCGGTACTCCGGGAACCTCTACGCGACCCAGGGCACGTTCTGGGCGAACCCCTGGAATCCTGCCGATCATCCGGATGCGCAGGCGGTCGGCACCGGGAGCTTCACGCCCAGCAGCGTCGATGCCTATCACGCGACGCTGGCCTACACGGTGCCCGGCGTGGGCAGCTTCAGCAAGAACATCGAGCGCGAGCCGCTGACACTGATCGCGCTGGGGGGCAGCTACCAGGGCACGCAGGCCGGCAGCTACTCGGGCTGCAGCGACCCTGCGGCCAACGGTCCCTACACCGACAACTACTCGCTGTCGGTCTCGCAGACGACGACCTCGGCCACGCTGACCTTCACCTACGCCAGCGGCGCGACGTGCACGATCTCCGGCGCAACGCAGCAATATGGCCAGCTCTTCGACATGCCGAGCGCGTCGTACGCGTGCACCGGCAGCATGACGTTCACGACGCCCGCGACGCTCTACGAGCTCAAGGCCACCGCGCTGGGGCTCGAGGGGCGGCTGGTCGCGAACCTCTCGAACGGCTGCCAGGAGAACGCGAACTTCTCGGGGGTGCTGCTGTAGGGCTGCGGGCGACGTGCATGGAGAGTGGCGCTTTTCCTTGCACATCGCCCGCGATATGCATAAGACGCATGAACCCCACCGGGCGGCGCCTCGGCCAAGTATCCGGTCACGATTCTTCGCTTTTGAACCTTCTCCTCCCCGGTGCTAGCATCGCCCCCGGGAGGAGCCGTTGTCGCCCGAAGAACAAGCTCGAACGGCGCTCGGCCAGCGAGAGGAACTCGATGCTGCTAACCGTGGCTGAACTCCGTGGTCGAGTGTCTGCGGACATACATTCACTCGTCGAGGAGCTCTCGGAGCTCACAGGCCGTGGCGGCGAGCACGAGAGGCTTGCGTGGCAACGATCATTGCCGCGATTGGCCGAAGCGCTGACGAGCCCTGCACTCGATCGCCTTCACGTTCACTTCTCGCAGCGGGAACATCATGTTGCTCTCGAATATCAGCTCCCAGGGGCGTCCTCGTGGTGCGATGTCGTGCTCCTGGGTCGCCACGCGGAACGCCCCAGCGCAGTGGTCATCGAGCTGAAGGACTGGGAAACGAGTACGGATCGACCAGGCGTCGCGGAAGGATTGATCGAGCGTCGCGGTGTCCAGGAGTTGCATCCGTCCGATCAGGTCCGCGGATACGTCGAGTACTGTCGCCGATTCCACTCCGCAGTCCTCGAAAGCGATGCTCGCGTCCATGGTTTTGTCCTGCTGACCAGGGGGTTTCTCAAGCATCCCTACGTCGTCGCGCCGAACGAGGTCCTGGCGGCGAATTTCCCGATTTTCTCGATGGCACAGGAGGACATCGGCACCGGGCTTCCACGATTTCTTGCGACGAGGCTCACGGAGCAGGACAGCCGGTTCGCAACGGCGTTCGCGACGGGAACGTTTCGACAGGATCGCGGATTCATGCGGCAGATCGGGCAGACGATCCTCGATGGAGATACTCGCCACTTCGAGCTTCTGGATAACCAGCGCCGTGCATTGCACCTGTGCCTTGCCAAGGCCAGAGAGGCGATTTCGGCCACGCACTGGAGCAAGCGAGTCGTGGTCGTCGAAGGGCCGCCGGGATCGGGGAAATCCGCAGTCGCAGCTCGGCTTTGGGCGAGCCTGGTCACGGATCGGCAAGTTCCCGAGGGGAACATCGTCCTGGTAACCACGTCGCAAAGCCAGAGCAGCAATTGGACCTACCTGATCGATCAGACCTCGCGCGCGCGCGTGGGCAGAGGTGTCGCCAGGAAGGCGACGAGCTTCTCCCCGCTGGACATTCCCCGGCTCAGCCGGTTGCGGAAGACCCTGGGCATGCCCGACCTTTACAGGGATGCAAGCGCGTGGCGCGCCCATCTCGCCGATCTGCTTCAACGGAACATCCCGTCCCGTCCCGTCCCGGGGCCGAAGACGACTCCGCGCTCGTTTCGCTCGTCGACGAGGCGCATGCGCTCATCGATCCGGAGCGCGAACACGGGGTCGGTCAATATGGATTCGTCACCGGCCTGGGTCCCCAGGCCTTTCACATCATTCGCTGCAGTCGCTTGACGGTATTCTTCCTGGACCCGGACCAGAGCTTCAGGGCCCGGGAGAACACACGGCTGGAGGATATCGAGCGCTGGGCAGGCGAACTCGGTGCTTCGGTCGAGAAGGTCTCCCTGCAGGGCGTGCAGTTCAGGTGTGCGGGTTCTGCGGAGTACGTCGCCTGGGTCGAGTCGTTACTGGGCGGCGAATCCGAAGCGCTCAGCCGCGTCTATGCGTCGGCGTGGGATGCAGACGCCGAAGCGGCAAGCAACCAAGCCTCGCGGGCACGGGCAGGCGATGTCATTGCGCTGCCACTTCGAACCGCCGGCGACAGCGCTTCTGCTTCCATGAGCACTGCTGCCCAGGCGAACGGCCCGTACACGTTTCGCGGTGTTCGGCGCGGCCGAGCAGGCATGGATTTCCGCATCTTTGAAGACCCGTTCAGAATGGAAGCGGAGTTGGCCGAGTACGCGAAGCACTACACGGTCCGTCTCGTTTCCACCTATTCGCGGCCGTGGAAGACGGATGGGTCGAACTATCCCCATCGCCTTCCACCCGAGGCGCTCGACTTCCACGAACGCGTCGAGATGGCCAATGGCGAGAGTAGGGCCTGGAGCCGTCCCTGGAATTTCGTGCCTGGGCAGGACTACACGGGTTTCGTGGCCGGCCGTCCCGGCCTTCCAATACACGACGACCCGTTGTGTGAGGTCGGCTGCACCTACGCGGTTCGCGGCTTCGACTTCGACTACCTTGGGCTGCTCTGGCTGGACGACATGCTCTGGCGAGATGGGAAATGGGTCGCGCCGCTGAGGAATGTCCACGAGTCAGGAATGGGCAGCCTGGTGCGAAGTGCCCTCAAGGAGGGGCTCCGTGCCCCAGCGGGCCCACATGGCGCCAATGTGATGGAGAAGCTCAGGCAGGCGTACCGCATTCTGCTGACGCGGGCGATCAGGGGGATGTTCGTCTGGATTCCCGATGCCGAGACCCGCTCCCACGTCGCGAACTCCCTCGGTCGTTCCTGAAGCGAATCGTCCTGCAATGCACCCACCGCCCGGCATGGCGGCTGGCTATCGAGTCGAGATCGTCTACCTGAAGATCGATTCGCCGCAACTTGCGCTCGAGCGGATCGCCGCGCGGGTCAAGCAAGGCGGCCACGAAGTGCCGCGCGGCGCGCGCGCGAGATCGCCCGCATGCACGGCACGCCGATCTACGTGATGAAGGACGGCAGTGTCGTCGCGCTGAAGCCCTGAGCGCGGCGACGCGGTCGTCCGGCGTCAGGCGCCCTCGACCCTCCGCGTGCCGGCCACCACCGCCAAGCCGGCCGGCAGGCTCTCCTTGCCGAACGACGAGCGCACTTCCGCGTCGATGCCGTTCTCGCGCAGGATCCGCACGGCCTCGTCCGCCTCGAACGTGACGTTGCGGTGGTGCTCGTCGCTGCGTCGCCACTGGCCGTCGACGCGGCGGAAGGTGGTGATGTCGCGGTCGTAGCGGAAGGGTGCCGGACGCGAGAAGCGGGTGACGATCGCCCAGTCGTCCTCGACTTTCGCATGGACCGGGACGGCGTCGCGGGCGCGGCAATATGCTTCGGTCATCAGTTCGATCGCGATGACGCCGCTCGGGAGCAGCGCACGCGCGAGCTGGGCGAGCGCCACGGCGATCTCCTCGCGCGAGTCGAGGTAGTTCAGCACGTGCCCGGTCGACACGATCGCATCGGCCACGGGCAGGCCCGCATCGCCTGAGATCGGCGGGTCGCGTCTGACCTCCGCCGCGGCGCGAGCAGGCAGGGGCAGCACCTCGAACGTTGCCGTCGGCGCGTATTCGCGGGCCAGGTCGATCATCGCCGGCGAGGCATCGATGCCGTGGACCTCGAAGCCTGCCGCGACCAGTTCCCGCGCAAGGAGTCCGCTGCCGCAACCGACGTCGAGCACCCGGGCACCCGCTGCAACGCCGGCGCCCCGCAGCAGGTCCACGATCGCCGAATGCACGCGCTCGACGTGATGTCCGTAACCGACGTGGTGGACCCACGCGAGATCGGGGAGGTAGTACGGATCCTGTCGCGTCGACGGACCGGACGCAGCGGGCGTGGCCGCATCGGTTGCAGCCCCCTGCGCTGCGAAGGGATCGCCCCTTCGCATCACGCGCTTTGCAAGCACCACGGAGAGGAGATCCCCCGGCGCGAAGCCGAGCGCCCGCGCCGCCGCGTTGACGTGCGACACGACGCCGTGGTCCCAGGCATCCTGCGCATCGCCGATGCGCGCGCTGGTGTGGGCGACTGTTCCCGCCGGCACGCCGCGCGCCTGCAGCATGTCCAGTGCCGCGATGCCTGCGTCGTCCTTGCCGACGCCGCCGTCGTTGAAGAACACCGCGGCCAGCGGCACCGCCAGTGCGAATGTCCCCGCGCTCGTTCCGCCGTGCGAGCCGCAGACGACGATCGCGCCGGCGTCGTCCGCTGCGAGCTGGGTGATCGAATCGACGATGATCACGCGGCCGTCGCTGCCGCGCACAACCTCCTGCTTGACCACATCCGCCTCCGGTGATTGGCCGCCGGCGGGCTTCATCCGCTCCGGCCTTGCCGTTGGTTATAGTGTCCAACCCTGCGAGTTGTCCACGGATCGTGGACAATGTCATGCCAGTGGACAAGACAACCGCGGCCACCGACCTCCTGACCGCATCGCACCCGATCGCATGGAACGGCCGCGTCCTCGGCGTGCAGCCGCGGATCGACCTGATGCGCTCGTTCGACGAGCGCTCGCATTCGTACCTCGGCTACCTGCTCGTCGTCGACGGGCACGTCGACGGCGTGGCGCGGCAGTTCACGGTTCGCATCGGTCCAGGCATGCAGGCGAAGCACGCGATCCGCGCGGGCGACGTGCTTGCGGGGGTTGCACGCCTGCCGGCAGCCCCGGCGCGGGAAGCCGCCGACCTCTATCGTGCAAGCGGCCTTCGATTCGAGGTGCGCGGCCCCAAGCCGTCGCTCGCGGGCCCGCCCTGGACGCTGCTGTCGCCGCTGCTGGAGATCTATCGCGAGCGCGGGCATCGCCGCCTCGATTCCCGCACCTACGACGCGAAATGTCGGAGCTGCTCGTGGGGCTGCCGCATGCCGGTGGAGATCATCATCGACCAGTGGGCGCCGGACCGGCGCGAGCACCGCTTCGAGACGTTCTGCTACGGACCGAAATCCTGCCCGTCGTATCGCCCCGGTCCGATGCGCAAGGTGCCCGGCCGCAAGGGGATGTCGTGGACCGAGGAGGATTGGGTCGACGAGGACGCGACCGCGCATCGCCGCGCGGATGACTGAATTTCGATTGAAGGACATTCGATCGCCGCCTTTGGCCGGGGCTCGGGCGTATCGATCCGCGTCGTCGATCGCAGCGCCCGCGCCGAGGCGCAAATCACGGTTGTCGCCTCGCTGCTGCCGAAAGCGGCAGGCCGCGACGGGAAATACCAGGGGCTGCCCGGCTACACGTATCACAATGCGGCGGGCAAGCTCTGGCGCTCGCGCTTCGACGTCGAGCGCAACCTCGTCGTGATCGACAACGGTCATCGCAACTTCGTCTACGCCGCGCGCAGCCGCATGCTGAAGCTCCGCTATATCTGCCGCCTGTTCGCCAAGGAGCTGGTGCTCAAGAACTTCGTCGGCATTCCACCCGAGCAGCTCCTCGAGCGGCTGCTCGAGCGCAGCCTGTACACCGAGGAAAACCTCCGATAGCCGGTCGCCGACCGCGGGCGGCGGCCGGCATCCGGGTGCCCGCCCTCACTCGACCGTGTAGATCATCCACGACACGCCGAAGCGGTCGGCCACCATGCCGAAGCGCGGCGAGAAGAACGTCTTCGCGAGCGGCATCCGCACTTCTCCACCATCGGCGAGCGCATTGAACACCCGGTCCGCCGTCGCGGCGTCGGGTACGTTGATGTTGAGCGAAAAACCCTCGAAATGCGGCTTGCCCCGGCAATGACCGTCCGAGGCCATGACCGCCGAGTCGCCAATGCGAAAGCTCGCATGCATGACCTTGTTCTCGGATCCCGGCGGAACCATGCCGGGCTGCGGCGGTTCGGGACTGTCCTTGTGGCGCATCAGCATCGTCACTTCCGCGCCGAGCGCGCGGCGGTAGAACTCGATCGCTTCCTCGCAGCGGCCGTCGAACAGCAGGTAGGGCTGGATCTGCATGATGTCTCCTTTGCTGGAGCAGGGACGACGCGATCGACCGACCGCGACAGGAGCCATCGTGACGGCGCAGGGCGCGGGCTGCAACCGGTCTCCGCCGCGCGACCGAGCTGCGGGCCGGAGACGAGGCGGCGAGTCTGCTCAGGCTTTTGCCGTCGACGGTCCCAGCGACTTGCCCAGGCAGTCCAGCAGCCCGGCGATGTCCCGCTCGCGGCTGCCGGCGTCGTCGACGTACATGTCGTAGGCGTAGACGATGCGCCGGTCGGGCACGGCCCGGCGTCGAATGAAAAGGGCCCGCGCGGTCTCGCGCAGGCCCTCGAATCCTGGTAGCGAGCGAGGGACTCGAACCCCCGACCAA
>DAHUXO010000336.1 GCA_027307095.1 Betaproteobacteria bacterium
TGCACCTTGGTGCTCCACCTGCGCGAAATTCCGATGCGCCAGCCTTTGCTGCTTTTGTAATCAACGGCTTGCGGCGGATTGTGGTAGCGAGCGAGGGACTCGAACCCCCGACCAAAGGATTATGATTCCTCTGCTCTAACCAACTGAGCTAGCTCGCCGAAGCCGCGTATTATATCGGGTTTCCGGCCGCGACATCCCGCTGCGGCCGGTGCCTGCCCCCGCGATGCGACGCAAGGCATCGTCCCTTGCGCATGCCATTCGTGCCGTCGCTTCCCGACCTTCCCTGGTACGCTCTCGCGGCGATTCCGCTGATCGTGCTGATCGCTTACACGATCTTCGGAGCGACCGGGTTCGGCTCGTCGATCGTCGAAGTGCCGGTGCTCGCCCACCTCTTCCCGCTGACCTTCGCGGTTCCCCTCGCGACGTCGCTCGACGCGTTCGCAGCGCCGGCGACCAGCCTGCGGCTACGGCACCTCGTGCTGTGGCGCGAGGTCCTGCGGCTGTTGCCACCGATCCTGCTCGGCGTCTCGCTCGGCGGCACGCTCCTCCTCACGATGCCGCGCGCGCCGGCGACGCTCGCGCTGGGTATTTTCGTGACCGTATACGGGACCTACGTGCTGGCGGGGCCGCGTGCTCTGCGCCGCGCACCGGCGTGGGCGGCATGGCCTTTCGGCACCTTCGGCGGAATGTTCTCGGCGATCTTCGGCACGGGCGGGCCGATCTTCATGGTGTTCCTGTCGGCGCGCATTGCCGACAAGGCGGCGCTGCGCGCCACGTCCGCAGCCGTCGTGACGTTCATCGTCTGGACCCGGTTCATCGTGTTCGCCGTCACCGGCCTGCTGTTCAACGCCAAGCTCGTCACGCTCGCGGTGCTGATGCTGCCGGTCATGGCCCTGGGGCTCAGGCTCGGCAATCACCTGCACCACACGCTGTCGCGCGCCGGCGTGCTGCGTCTGATCGCCGTGATGCTGGTCGTCAATGGCACGGCGCTGGTGCTGCGGGCGATCGAGTTGATGCGGGCCTAGGGTCCGTTCGCTGGGCACAGGCGGCGGAGCGAGGCGCGACCCCGCACAGGACGCGCCGGCCCGCCTAGAATGCGATCCTGGCGGGCAACGATGCCGTCGACGGACCCGGACATGAACGCTGGCGAGATCCACGAGTTGATCCTCAACATCGGCGCCGCCGAGCGCGAGACCGGGCTGTCCAAGGACGTCCTTCGCATGTGGGAGCGCCGCTACGGCTTTCCCAATCCGGTGCGCAACGACAACGGCGAGCGCGAGTACGCGCTGGCCGAAATCGCCAAGCTGCGGGCGATCAAGCGCCTGATGGACGTGGGCCTGCGCCCCGGCAAGATCATCGGGTTGTCGATCGCCGATCTCGACGCCCTCGCCGATTCGCACGCGCCGCGGCACCGCGACGGGGCCAGCCCGGCGCTCGAGCGTGACGCCCTCGCGCTTCTGAAAGCGCACGACCCGGCCGCGCTGCAACAGACGCTCGCGCAGTGGCTGATGGGCCAGGGCCTCGAGCAGTTCGTCGTCGACACGCTCGCGCCCCTCAATCGCGCGGTCGGCATCGCCTGGATGCGCGGGGAGCTCGAGGTGTTCGAGGAGCACCTCTACACCGAGCAGGTGCAGGCGACGTTGCGCACTGGCATCAATGCGTTTCGGCGGGGACACGGGTCCCCGCGCGTGCTGCTGACGACGCTGCCCGGCGAGCAGCACGGGCTCGGACTCCTGATGGTCGAGGCGCTGCTGGCGTGCGAAGGCGCGCAGTGCGTCGCGCTCGGACCCCAGACGCCGCAGGAGGACGTGCGCCGCGCGGCGGCGGCGCATCGCAGCGACATCGTCGCGCTTTCGTTTTCGGCGGCGTTCCCGTTGCGACAGGCGACGGACGGTCTTGCGGCGCTGCGGCGCGCTCTCCCGCAGGACGTTGTACTGTGGGCGGGCGGGGAGATCACGCGCCGCGTGCGCACGACGCTTCCCGGCATCGTGCTGTTGCCCGACCTCGCGGCCGCGGTGAGCGCGCTGCGGACCTGGCGCGCCCACTTCGCGCCGCCCGGTCGCGCCTGAGCGCCACGCCGATGTGGACGGCGGCGACACTCTGGTTCACGACCCTTGCGGTGGGCCTCGGCTACGCGCTGGTCGTGGCGAGCTCGCCGCGCTCGGGCGGCAGCGTCGCCGCATGGATCCTCGCTGCGCCACTGCTCTACTTCGCCGGGATCGCCACGATGACCGCGATCTATTTCGCGCTGGCGTGGATCTTCCGCTCGCCGCGACCGCCCGAGACGTGGATCGGCCTGCGCGGCACGCTGCGCCTCGCGTGGCAGGAGTTCCGCACGCTCGCCGGGGCCGCGCCGCGAATGATGCTCTACCGCAGGCTGGTTCCCGATCGCATCGCCGCCGGGAACGGGATTCCCGTCGTGCTGGTTCACGGGGTGCTGTGCAACGCCGGCGTGTTCGCGCGGCTTTCGCGTTTCCTGGCGGCGTGCGGCGTCGACGGCGTCGCCAGTCTTTCCTACGGACCGCCGCTCGCCTCGATCGAGGTCTTCGCCGATCAGCTCGCGCGAAAGCTCGACGCGGTGCTCGCCGTCACCGGCGCGCCGCAGGCGATGATCGTCTCGCACAGCATGGGCGGCGTGGTGACGCGCGCCTACATCCGCAGGTACGGTTCAGCCAAGCTCGCGCGCGTGCTGACGATCGGCGCGCCGCACCACGGCAGCGTGCACGCGTGGCTGTTCCCCGGGACCTCGCTTGCGCAGCTGCGGCCGGGCAACCGGTGGCTGGCGGCGCTCGCGCGCGAACGGCTCGACCCCGCGCTACGGTTCGTGTCGCTCTGGTCGTGGCACGACTCGATGATCGCGCCACAGCTCTCGTCCCGACTGGACGGGGCGATCGACCTGCCGGTCGTCGGTGTCGGCCACAACGCGCTGCTGGCGGATCCCCAGGTGTTCGCGCGCACGCTCGCCGAGATCGAGGCGGCGCGTGCCGTGCCAGCGCCTCGGGTCGCCGGCGCGCCGGCGTCGCGCGGGCCGTCCGCCGCGGGCGCTACCAGTGGATCCCCTGGGTGAGCTGCGCGAAAGCGATCTGCTCGGGGGACAGTCGTTGCGGCTCCCCTTCCTTCTTCCCCTGCGCCGCAGCCGAATCCGGGAACATGTTGTAGGCGGTGTTGAGCAGCACCTGCGTGACCTTGGGCGCGACCGCGTGGCAGACCGCGCCGAACACGCCCAGCCGCGTCGCGATGCGCACCGGCTTGCGCACGATCGCGTCGACGACCAGCCCCGCTGCTTCCTCGGGCGACAGCGTCGGAATGCTGTCGTACATGCGGGTCGGCGCGATCATCGGCGTGCGCACCAGCGGCATGTTGATGGTCGTGAAGTCGATGTTCCTGTCGATCAGTTCCGAGGCGACGCAGGCCGAGAACGAGTCGAGCGCCGATTTCGACGCCACGTAGGCGGAGAAGCGCGGCGCATTGGACAGCACGCCGATCGACGAGATGTTGATGATGTGGCCGCGCTTCTGCTCGATCATCCCGGGCAGGAATCCCATGATCAGACGGATCGCGCCGAAATAGTTGAGCTGCATCGTCCGCTCGAAATCGTGGAAGCGGTCGAACGAATTGACGATCCCGCGGCGGATCGAGCGGCCGGCGTTGTTGATCAGGTAATCGCATCCGCCCTGCTCCTTCAGCACGCGCTGCACCAGCGCGTCGCAGGCGGCGAGGTCCGAGACGTCGGCGGTGTACATGACCGCGCTCCCGCCCATCGCGTCGATCTCCTTCTTGGTCTCGAGGAGCTTCTCCTCGCCGCGGGCGACCAGCACCACCTTCGCGCCCGCCTCGGCGAGCTTCAGCGCCGTCGCGCGGCCGATGCCCGACGATGCGCCCGTCACGACGGCGACCCGGCCCTTGACGCGGCCCGACAGGCTGCGGTCGACGAACAGGTCGGGGTCGAGGCGGCGCTCCCAGTAGTCCCATAGCGCCGGCGCGTAGCTGTCGAGGTCCGGAACGCCGATCCCGGAGCCTTTCAGCGCCTTCGCAGCCTCGCGGTTGTCGTAGCGGGTCGGCCAGTTCACGAACTGGAACGCATCGCGCGGAATGCCGAGGTCGCTCAGGACGACCTTCACCGCGCGCTTGACCGGTGCGAGCGAGCCCAGGCCATAGAGGATCGGCGCCGGAATGAAGCCGAACAGCCTCGCGTTGATGCGCATCGTCATCTGCGGCGCGTGGCCCGCGCGCGCGAAGATGTTGAGCACCTCGCCGATCCGGTAGGGCTTCGGATCTGTGAGGTGGAAGCACTTGCCGTCGAGCCCTTTCTTGTGCGCGATGTGGTCGAGCGCGTCGGCGACGAAATCGACCGGCACGATGTTGATCCTGCCGCCCTCGATGCCGATCATCGGCATCCATTCCGGCAGCAGCTTGCGCATCCGCTGCAGTGCCTTGAAGAAGTAGTAGGGGCCGTCGATCTTGTCGATCTCGCCGGTGTGGGAGTCGCCGACGACGAATCCCGGCCGGTAGATCCGGAACGCACGCGTGCACTCGCGGCGGACGATGCCCTCGGCGTCATGCTTGGTCCGGAAGTACGGATGATCGAGGTCCTCGGCCTCCTCGAACATGTCCTCGCGGAACACGCCGTCGTAGAGGCCCGCGGCTGCGATCGAGCTCACATGGTGGAAGCAGCCCGCGCCGATGGCGCCCGCGAACTCCACCGCGTGCCGCGTGCCCTCGACGTTGGCGACCTGTTGCGCTTCGGCGCTCGCCTTCAGGTCGTAGATCGCGGCCAGGTGGAACATGTGGTCGACCTTGCCCTTGAGCCTGCGCATATCGGCAGCCGACACGCCGAGCTTGGGCTTCGCGAGGTCGCCAACGATCGCCACGACCTCCTTCTCGTCCACGCCCCACGCCTCGCGCAGCTCGGCCAGCCGCGCGAGCGAGCCCTTGCGCACCAGCACGTAGATCGGCGCCTTGTGCCGAGCCAGGTTGGCGACCAGATAACGGCCGATGAATCCGGTTGCGCCGGTCACGAAATAGGCCATCGATGTCTCCAGTTCGGTGCAGGTGCCGCGGCAGGCGCCGGATGCCGCTTCGCCTGGCCGGAACGGGCGGTCGGGCGACGCAAGGCCACCAGCATGCGGGTCGTCGATTGTACCCGCGTGATCGTCGCCGCGAGCTCGGGGCACAGGATCCGTTTAGAGTGCATGCTCTACATTCGCTGCCTAGAATCGATGCGCTGCGTGGCGACGCGCACGACCATCGGGGAGATTCCATGCTGAAGAAGGCGAAAGCGGCGGCGGGCGCAGGACCTGCGGCGCAGGGTACGGACGTCAAGGACTTGTCCAAAGCCGTGCTCGATTCGTCGCGCCAGATCTGGCTCGCCGGGCTGGGCGCGTTCTCGCGCGCGCAGTCCGAGGGCACGAAACTGTTCGAGACGCTGGTCAAGCAGGGCGAATCGATCGAGGCGCGGACGCGCCGCGTGGCGACGGACCGGGCGGTCGCTGCGCGGGACGCGGCACAGGCGAAGGCGAAGGAGATGCAGAAAATGGCCGGCGGAACTTGGGACAAGCTCGAAAAGGTGTTCGAGGATCGCGTCGCGCGCGCTCTCTCGCGGCTCGGCGTGCATACGCAAAAGGACGTGGACCGGCTCGCTGCGCGCGTCGATGCGCTGTCGGAAGCGGTCAACGAGCTGATCAAGACGAGCGGCGGCGTCGGCACGCGCAAGCGCGCCAAGGCCGCCAAGCCTGCCAAGCCTGCGAAGAAGCGCGCCCGCAAGGCCTGAAGACCGCGAAAAACAGGGACGCACCACGTTTTAAAACGTGGTGCGTCCCTGTTTTTCGCGTGGCTACTCGCGGTTCAGCTTCTCGACCTGCTTGATGTAGTGGGTCATCGCATCGGCGGCGCTCATGCCCTTGAGCTTGCTCCACGCGTCGTGTTTCGCGCCGCCGACGAAATCGAAACCGCCGGGGCGATCGCCCTTCACGTCGCCGTCGGTGGCCTGTTTGTAGTACGAGTAGAGCTTCAGCAGCGTCGGGTTGTCGGGACGCTTCCTGGTGCCTTTCGCCGCCGCGGCGGCGGCTTCGAACCGGGCCCTGAGATCGTCTTTCTTCGGTGCTGCGGCCATGCGCGCTCCCCGTCGACGTCGTTTGACCTGGATTGCTTTCATGCTACTTTAGCGCGCCAGACGAGGCGCGCGCAACGCACGCCCGAGCGCAGACCTCCCCTCCTGCCGCCGCGACGAGCGATGAAGCGCCAACGGATCTCCGCGGTCGACACCGCGTGGCTGCGGATGGATCGTCCGGGCAATCTGATGATGATCTGCGGCGTGCTGATCTTCAGCGAGAAGATCGGGCTCGCGCGCCTGCGCGAGGTCATCGCCGAGCGCTTCCTGGTCTTCAAGCGCTTCCGCCAGCGCCCCGTCGAAACGCCGGCGATGTCGTTCTGGGAGGCCGATCCCGGCTTCGATCTCGACTACCACGTCGCGCATACCGCGCTGCCCGGTCGCGCGGGCAAGCGCGAATTGCAGGCCCTGGTGTCGCGGCTCGCGTCGACGCCCCTCGACCCGGCCCGGCCGCGGTGGCAGTTCCACCTGGTCGACAACTACGCCGGGGCGAGCGCGGTCGTCGTGCGCATCCACCACTGCTACGCCGACGGCATCGCACTGGTGCGCGTGATGCTCTCGATGACCGACGCGACCGCGGACGGCCCGCCGGCGATGCCTTTCCAGACGCGCGAGCGCAGGCGTGCGCGGGCAGACGACACGCTGTCGCAGCTGATGGCCCCGCTGTCCGGCGTGCTCGAGTCCGCGCGCAGGATCGGCGGCCTGCTGGTCGATACCGGCGTCGGGATCTGGCACGACCCCGCGAAAGCCGTCGAGCTCGCCGACAAGGGATCGGCGCTGACGGCCGAGGTCGCCAAGCTCGCCCTGATGGCGCAGGATTCGCCGACGCGCTTCAAGGGCCGGCCGGGCGTCGCCAAGCGCGTCGCGTGGGCCGAGCCGCTGCCGCTGCCCGAGGTGAAGGCGATCGGCAAGGCGCTCGGCAGCTCGGTCAACGACGTGCTGCTGTCCTGCGTCGCCGGTGCGCTGCGCGACTACCTCGCGGACCGCGGCGATCCGGTCGAAGGCGTCGTGCTGCGCGCGCTGGTGCCGGTCAACCTGCGTCCGATCGAAAGCGCGTACCGGCTCGGCAACCAGTTCGGGCTGGTGTTCCTCGACCTGCCGATCGGCATCGAGAACCCGGTCGAGCGGCTGTACGCGGTGCGCGCGAACATGAATGCGCTGAAAGGCAGCTACCAGCCGATCCTCGCACTTGGACTGCTCGCCGCGATGGGCAGCGGACCCAAGCTGCTGCAGGAGACGCTGCTGTCGATCCTCTCGCGCAACGCGACCGCCGTGATGACCAACGTGCCCGGTCCGCAGCAGCCGCTCTACATGGCCGGTGCGCGCATCGACAACCTGATGTTCTGGGTGCCGCAGTCGGGCGACATCGGGATGGGCGTCTCGATCATCTCGTACAACGACAATGTGCAATTCGGCGTGGTCACGGACCGCGGCCTGTGTCCGGACCCCGAGCGCGTCATCGAGCGTTTCCCGGCCCAGTTCGAGCAGCTCGTGCTCGCGACGCTGATGAGCCCCTGGCCGCGCGACGGCGAGCTCGATCCGGGGGTCGCGGCGGCCGCCGCAGGCATCGGCTGACACGCAGCGCGCTTACGGAAACGCCGGATAGGTCGTCGGCGCAGCCAAAGCCTCGCGCAGGTAGCGGCTCATCGGCACGGAGAGCTCCCGCGTCGAGAACCAGCGCGCGTAGATGCGCCCGATCTCGCCGCTGCGAAATGTCTTCGCGAGCGCCCGGTCGACCAGGCGCTCGAACGCAGGGTCGTCCTTGCGCAGCATGATCGCGCGGGGCTCGATCGACAGGTAGCGGCCGACGACCGCGAAGTCGCCGGGCCGCGCCGCCCTGGCGATCAGCGCATGGAGCGCGACGTCCTCCATCGGCAACGCGACGGCCCTGCCGTCCGCAACGGCTGCGAAAGCGTCGGCGTCGTCGCGGGCGTCGAGGATCGTGAGTCCGAGGCCGCGCTCGGCGTCCACCTGCCGAAGCAGCTTCGCTGCGGGCGTGCCGCGGACCGCCACGACGGTCCTGCCGCGCAGGCCGTCGATGCCGGTCACCTTCGACGCCCTGCGCGCGAGCAGTCGCACCCCCGAGACGAACGTCGTGTAGGCGAAAGCGACATCCCCGGCGCGGTCTCGCGTGTTGACCGTCGAGCCGCATTCGAGGTCGATCCTTCCGTCCTCCAGCATTGCGACCCGGCTCGCCTGCGTCACGACGACGAAGCGCACGTCGAGCTTCGGCAGCTTGAGCGCCTCCTTCACCGCATCCGCGACCTGCATGCAGAGGTCGATCGAGTAGCCCCGCGGCTCCCGCTGCGCATCGACGAACGAGAACGGCGCCCTGGATGCGCGCACGCCCAGCGTGATCGTGGCGGTGTCGCGGATCCGCTTCAGCGTGTCGATGCGCGCGACGTCACCCGGCGCCGCTGCGGTGGCCGGTCCCGATGCCGCGGCCGGCGCGGGCGGCGTGGCGGGGGCCGCGTGCGCGGCGCCGCCCGGAATGCTGCCGGCGAAGGCCAGCCATGCGCAGGCGGCGGCGGTGCCGAGGCGGGTGCGTCGGAGGGTCATCGTCGCGCAGTACCAAGCAAATCCGGCGCCAGCCCGCGCTCCGGTCGCCGCGCCGGCGTCCGCTGCAGAACCGGTGCGAGCCCTCGGCGCCTACTCGAGCTCGGTTTTGGCGAACTCGACGTCGAGGCGCTCCATGGCATCGCACGGTGCTGCCTTGGCCGCCGCCTCGTAGAGCCGGGTCGCGTCGGCGAGGCGGCTCTTGCCGAACAGCCGGATCAGGCCGTTGGCGTACTCGACGTGCACGATCGGTGATTCCGGGAAGAGCTTCATCGCCCGCTCGAAACACCCGAGGGCGGCATCCTTCTTGGCGCCGTAGGTCAGCCCGGCGACGATGCCACCGACCTTGTCGATGACCTCCGACTGGTAGGCGCCGTACGCCAGGACTGCCTCGGCGTGCTTCGGTTCGAGCTCCAGCGCCCGGGTCAGCGCATCGCGGATCTTCCCCCCGAAGCCCTGTGCGAGCGCCTTCGCGACCGAGATGCCCTGCCCATAGCGCCCCAGCGCCTGCGCGTAGAGATAGTGGGCATTGGCGTCCTTCGGTGCCTCGCTGCGCCGGGCGTCCGCCCACTGCGCGGCCTGCTCGAACAGCGCCAGGCGCAGCTTGCCGTCGCGCTCCAGGTAATGGGCGTAGATGCATTGCGCCTTGACCGCGGCATTGATCGCCGCGGCCCCGGCGGCGTGCCCCGCGTCGACCGCGTCGTGGAACGCACCGGCGTGGAAATGCCGCCATGCGTCGGCCGTCGCCGCGTCCTTCGGGTACGGTTCGCGGTCGCCCTGGTGCAGGCGCGGCCACGCTTTCTTCAGTGCCGTGCCTTCGTACAGGTACGCCGGATCGGCGTGGGGGAACCTGGTCCACTTCTTCGCCATGTCGTGCTCCCGTGCAAAGGGTCGCGGGGCTTGCTACAGATAGTCGGCCGAAAGCCGCTCGACCAGCGCGCGCTCGTCGTCACGCAGGAACGGTGCGAGCAGCGCCAGGACCTGGTAGGCGCCACGCTCGAAGCGCATGCCCGCCGCCTGCTCGGCGGCGCCGCCCGGCTGCCGGCCGGCGGGTCGCGAGATGCGCTGGAACGACATCCAGTACGTCGCGATCACGACGACATTGGTCGAGAGCGCATCGATCTCGCGGTCGGAGGCGCGCAGGGCGCCGGTCTCGCACATGCCCCGGCAGGTCCCCGCGACGATGGCCTGCACGCCACGGGTGAGGGCGGCGAAGCGCGCGGCGATCTGCGTGCTGCGCGAGGTGATGTCGTCGACATCGCGATAGACGAAGCGGTATTGCCACATGCGTTCGAACAGCAGGTGCAGCAGCAGCCACAGGTCCTCGACGCCGGGCGGGCGCGACGCGGGAATGGCGAGCAGCGGCGCGATCGATGCATCGAGCGCGTCGTACAGCTCGCCCGTGATTTCGTCCTTGTTGCGGAAGTGGTAATACAGGTTGCCCGGGCTGATGTTCATCTCGTCGGCGATGTCGGCCGTCGTGACGTGGGGCTCGCCGTGGCGGTTGAACAGCGCCAGGCTGGTTTCGAGGATGCGCTCGCGGGTCCGGCGCGGGGGCTTGCGGGCCATCGTCGATGATGCCGCGGGTGCGCGCCGTGGCCGCCGCTAGGCGTTGCGCATGCGCGTCACGCCGAACGGGCGACCGGGCGGGCGGGCGATCGGTCGCCGCGCAGCGTCGCGATCTCGCGCTCGAGCTGGGAGAGCGCGTGGTCGAGATCGCGCCCGATCCTGCGCAGGCTGCGCCGGCGCCCGGTCCCGGCGTGCAGCGGACGGGGGTCCACGACCGCGTCGGTCACCTCGCGCTGCCGGTCGGCGATGCGCCCTGCACGCAGGCGCAACCCATGGCGGCCCAGCAGCGGGGCGAGGCGCGGGGCGTGTTCGCGCAGGTAGTCGCGCGTCGAGTCGAACGCCAGCGCGCAGAGCTTCCTGCGCTGCGCGTAGCTGAAGATCTTGGCGAAGAACATGTCGACGTCCTCGCGCGCGGGCTCGAACAGCAGGATGTCGGCATCGGGGTAGCGGGCCGCGTATTTTTCCATCCCGACCTTCATCCGCGAATGGATGATGGCCCGGAACGTCTGCGACAGCACCAGCGGCAGCCCGCCGCGGTGGAGTTTCTCCACCGACACGCGCCTGCTGCGTTGCGCGGATCCCGCGTCGAAAGGCACCAGCGGGTTGACGCACAGCAGGAGGTCGATGCCCTCGTCCAGCGCGAGCGACGCATGCAGCGTCTTGTTGAGCGCACCGTCGACGTAATGCGCCCCGTCGATCTCCACCGGCGGGAACAGCGCCGGCAGCGCGGACGAGGCCTGGATCGCCGTCGAGATCGGCACGTGGTCCTGGCCCGCAGTGCCGAAGGCGACCGGGCTGCCGGTGTCGAGGTTGGTCGCGACGAGGAACAAGCGGTGCGGGAGCGCGCGGAAGTCGTTGCTGCGTCCCGGCGCAGCGAACAGTCCCGCGAGGAAATCGTCGATCGCGCGGTTGTCGAACAGGCCGGTGGGCACCGCCCGCGACAGCGTCGCGAGCGACTCCATCGCGCCGCGGTGCAGCGGATCGCGCATGTACTGGATGCCTGCGCGCAGCCCGAGCCCCGGCAGGCCCAGCAGGCGGCGGCCGAATTCGCGAAATGCGGGTTTCAGGAAGATCTCGGGCTTGAGCGCGGCATCGCGGCCGTTCTCGATGAACAGCCGGTACATCTGCGCGGGCGAGATGCCGTTCGCCAGCGCGGCGGCGACGAAGCTCCCCGACGAGACGCCGACATACACGTCGAGCGCGTTGAAGTCGATGCCTTCCAGCGAGTCGGCGAGCGCGAGCAGCGTTCCGACTTCATAGATGCCGCCGAGCGGGCCGCCGCCTGCGAGTGCGAGCCCGACCCGGGCCCGCCCGCGTCCGGCGGGTCCATTTGCGCCGCGACCACGTCTGGCGGGTCTGCTCGCGTTGCTACCGCGTCCGCGGCCTGCGGTCATCGTTGCCCCGATGTCGTTCACGCGGAAATGCTTCCCGGCCGGACGGTCCGGCCGGGATTTCCCGGCGCCGCAATGGTAGCGGAATTACTTCGCGGTCACGCGCCTGGTTGCACGACGCTTGCCGGCGACGGCTGCCTTCGCCACCTTGCGGGCCCGGGTCGCACGCTTCGCGGGTTTGGCGGGGGCCTTGGCGCGGGGAGCCCGTGCGCTGATCGCCACCGTGTCCGCAGTGACGGCGACCCTCACCCGCGGCAACGTCCTGCGCGCCAGCGATGCAGCGGCATCGGCCACCATCTGCGCCGAACTTTCGAGTCCAAGCCGGGCATGGCGCAGGATCGCGCTGCCGCGGCTGACATTCGCCTCCAACCGTCGGCCAACGCGGCGGAGCAGCTTCGACTCGACGTGCGCGCCTTCCGCCGCCAGGCTGCGAAAGGCCGGTGCCACTTCCTTGCCTGCCCATTCGCGGGTCACCGACGCCGCACCGAGCATCGCCAGCCATATCTGCCTCGATGCTGCCAGTACATTGTCGCCTGCGCGCGGCACCGTCATCCGGATCGTGTTCGTCATTTCCATCTCCTCGTCGCCGAAGACCGCGCGATGCGCGCCTTCGAATTAATTCAACATACCCCCATGACCTAGAGCGGTCACACTAATCGCGACGGCGACGCCGCCGGCTATCCGCGCAGGCGCTGCGCGAGTCCGGTCGCGAGCCTCGCCGCGATCGCGTAGATCGAGAGTTGCGGGTTGGCGCCGATCGAGGTCGGAAACATCGATCCGTCGAAGACGTGGAGGTTGGCGATCTGATGATGGCGGCCGGCAGGATCGATGACCGCATGCCGCGGGTCGGGACCGAGCGGCGCGCCGCCCATGACGTGCGCCGACACGATCGGCGTCGCGCGCGGGCGCAGGTCGAAGCCCTCGATGGCCGCTTTCGCCGCGTCGACGCCCGCGTAACTGCGCCCGTCGCCGTGGACCGGCTTCACCGACGTCGCGCCGGCGGCGAACTGGATCTCGGCCATGGCCGCGAACGCGCGCCGCACGCCGTCGAAGATGTAGGGCGTCAGCGCATAGTCGAGAATCGGCGTGCCGTCGCCGGCGAGCCGCACGCGTCCGCCGATCGCGTCGGGATGGAAGCCGTCTCGCAACAACGCGATCAGCACCTGCATCCGGGGCAGGCGCTGCATCCACGCCGCGTGCTGCCTGCCGTGGCCCGGCAGCGTGATCGCGGCGAGGACTGGGTGCACCGGCGGCGCCTCGAGCTTGAATCCCATCGGACCCGCGGGCGATGCCATCTGCACGAAGTGGTCCGAGAAGATGGTTTGCGGCGCCCCGCTGAAACCGTCGATGCGCCCGGGCATCAGCGCGGCGGACACCACGGTCGGGTGCAGGAACGTGCGCAGGCCGAGGATGCCGTAGGGATCGGGCACGTGGCTGCGCAGCAGCAGCGCCGGTGTGTTGATGGCGCCCGCCGCACTCACGTAGGCGCGTGCATGCACGGTGATCCTGCGACTCGCGGGCGTCGTGCCGCTCGCGTCCATCGCCCGGCATTCGAGGGCGTCGACGCGGTCGCCTCGGGTGACGAACCGCTGGGCGCGCGCGCGCGTCACCAGGGTTGCGCCCCGAGAGAGCGCCCGCGGAATCGTCGTCACCAGCATCGACTGCTTGGCATTCGTCGGGCAGCCGAGACCGCAATAGCCGAGGTTCCAGCACCCCCTGACGTTGCGGCGTATCGTCCCCCAGTGCAGGCCGAGCTTTTCGGCGCCCGTCGCCAGCGCAGCGTTGTTCGCGTTGGGCGCAATCGTCCACGACGCCACGCCCAGGCGCTGCTCGACGCGATCGAACCAGGGCGCGAGATCGCCGGGCCCGAAGCCGTCGATCCCGAAGGTCGACGCCCAGTACGCGAGCGTGGGCTCGGGGGTGCGGAACGAGCTCGTCCAGTTGACCGTCGTGCCGCCGCCGACGCAGCGGCCCTGCAGGATGTTGATTGCCTTGTCGGCGGTCTTGCGTGCCGCGGATTCCTGGTACAGGTCGCGGTACGCCTCGTTCTCCAGCATGTGGAAATCGCTCGACGACTTGAGCGGGCCTTCCTCGATCATCAGGACCGTAAGCCCGGCGTCGCAGAGGATCTCGGCGGCGATGCCGCCGCCCGCGCCGCTCCCGACGATCACGACATCGGCTTCGAGGACCAGGTCGCGGTCGAGCGTGGAGGCATCGACGACCTTCCATCCGTCCAGCAGTCCCGCGCGTATCGGGTCCACGATCGGGGTCGCGGTGTGCGCGAGCGTGGCGATCGTCGTCGAACCGGATGCGGTCGCGGTTGCGCTCAAGCCGGTCGGCGTCGCGCTGGTTTCGGGCGTCGTCATGTCAGCGGCGGCGGACCGGGGTAGCCGATGGCGGGCCACGACCGCGGATTTGCATACCAGGCGGCGAACGTGATCTGGTGCAATGCATCGTAGGCGGCGCGCTTTTGCGTCCACCGGCTCGATTGCAGGCGGACGAGGAATGCGTCGGCGTCGGCGACGCTCGCCTCCTCCCAGGAAGCGGTCATGCCGCCGAGACCGATGCGCAGCGGCGCTAACGCGAGCAGGGCGAACAGCGACGCGAGCTCCTCGCGCGCGATCGGAGCGAGTCCGCGCATCGCTTCACCGATGCCGTCGATCGTCTGCGCGATCGCGCTGTCGCGCGCGCTTCCCTGCGGCGGCAGCGCGCCGGCGAGCAGCGCAGGCACCAGCGCACGCATGATGTCGACACCGTCCTTGCTGAGAGCGCCGGTGCCGTGGCGCGCCGGCGTTGGCTGCAGCAGGCGCGCTGTGGCGAACGCCAGGGCGCCCAGGGTTCCGGCGAACAGCACGCGGCGGCGGGAGGGATTCAAGGCGCGGGGCGGTGGAAAGGATTCAAGGCGTGAGGCGGCGAGGACGAGAGGAGGCTCGTTGCGCGGGATCTACTGCACCGCGGCAGCCGGCCGGTCCGGTTCGGTTCGGGTGCCGCGATGTTGCGCGAGCGCCCCGACCGCGACGATAGTGGCCGCGGGTAGAGCAATCAATCTAATGCGGCATTCGACCCGCCCAGACGCCGGGATTAGACTGCGCGGGCATGTTCTGCCCGCCGAGCGACGCGAGACGATGAGCGATTCCGCCAGCCATGCCGCGGTCGAGGCGCTGCTCGCCGCGCTCGAGCGCGTGCAGCAGCACCACGCCGAGCGTGCGGCGAAACCCGAGCGCGCACGCGGGCTCGCGCGGCTCTGCGAATGGCAGGCACGGCGGCTGCGCCGGACCTACCAGGATCTCGAGGCGCAGTCGCGCTACCAGGGGGCGATCAGGTTCTTCGAGACCGACCTCTACGGCGGCGCCGATTTCGCGCAGCGCGACGCCGACCTCGCCCACGTCGCCCCGGTGTTCAAGCGACTGCTTCCGGCCGGCGTGATCGCGACCGTCGCGACGGCGGTCGAGCTGAATGCGCTGTCGCAGGATCTGGACCGGGCGCTGGTGGACACGCTCGTCGCCGCGGACGCGGGTTTCGGCGTCGCCGACTACTGCAGGGCCTACCGGAAAATGGGCCAGTACGATCGGCGCGCGCGCCAGATCCGCCTGGTCGGCGACGTCGGTGTCGCGCTGGACCGCTACGTGCATATGCCGATGCTGCGGGTCGCGCTGAAGCTGATGCGCAAGCCCGCGCGGGCCGCCGGGCTGGGGACGCTGCAGGAATTCCTGGAACGCGGATTCGGCGCGTTCGCACGCATGGGCGGGGCGGTCGAGCTCCTCGCGACCATCGAGAGTCGCGAGACGGCGATCCACGATTCGATCGTCAGGGGCTCCGACGCGCCGTTCCCCGACCCTCTCGCATGACCCCCACCGCCGGTCGCTGACAGGACGCTCCCTCGGTCCCGAGGACGGCGGCGCGGTCGCCCGCCCGCCGCTCACGCGCCGCGCTTGCCCGAGAGCTTGTCGAGCTGTGCGTGGATCTCTCTTTCGATCGAGGGTTTCAGTGGCGTCAGCAACAGGCCGAGCTTGACCTCGAGCCGGATGTGGGTCGCGCTGACGTGCATGCGTCCGGCGACCCCGGGGCGCTCGAACACGACCTGGTCGCCTTCCCATTCGTAGGCGAGGTCGAAGCGCTGGCGCAGGTCCTGCGCGAGCTGCTCCGCGGCCTCCTTCGCCTTGCGGTGGGTGAGCGCGTGCTGCTTCGCGATCGAGATCGACGCCATTGCCCCTGCCTCCTCGTCGCGCAGTATAGAGCGGGGCAAGTGGCGTCGGCAGTTGACACATGAGCAGAACGAACGTAGGCTTCAAACAAACGTTTGAATGACGACCGCTTTCCGCTCGCCATGCCCCCCAAAGCCAGGGTCATTCCTCTCAAGCCGCCGCGCGATCCCGCCGCGACCAAGGTTCGCGTCCTCGACGCTGCCGAGGCGCTGTTCATGGAGCACGGCTTCGAGGCGACGAGCCTGCGCGCGATCACCGCGGCCGCCGAGGCGAACCTCGCCGCGGTCAACTACCACTTCGGCAGCAAGGAAGAGCTGTTCCAGGCGGTACTGACGCGCCGCCTCGACCCGATGAACCAGGCGCGCGTCGAGTTGCTGACGCGCCTCGAGGCAGGCGCCGGATCGCGGCCCATTTCCTGCGAGCGGATCCTGATGGCGCTGCTGATCCCGCCATTGAAGCTCGCCCGCGACCCGGAGCGCGGCGGCAAGGATTTCCTGCGCCTGCTGGGCCGCGCCTATGCCGACCCGGCGCCTTTCATCCGTCGCTTTCTGTCGGAGCAGTACGCGGTGATGATCGCACGCTTCAAGGCCGCTTTCGCGCGCGCGTTGCCGCGGCTGCCGCGCAAGGAGTTGTCGTGGCGCCTGCACTTCATCATGGGCGCGCTGTCGTACACGCTGGCCGGCACCGACGCGCTGAAGCTGATTGCCGAGCTCAATCCGCACGAATCCACCAACGACGAGATCCTGTTGCGCCGCCTCGCTCCGTTCCTGCTCGCGGGGCTCGAGGCGCCGCTGCCCGACCTGTCGGCCGTGACGCGCGAACTCGACGGCGAACTGGGCAAGACCGCATGAACGCCGCGCCCGCGACCGATCGCATGTCGCTGAAGGACCGCGCGGCCGCCACGACCTGGAGCCACCGATGATCGCCCTCATGCTCGCCATCGCACTCAGTGCGGCACTCGCACTCGCCTACGTGCAGGCGTCGGGTTTCGCCTGGTTCGCATCGATCGCCGCATGGCTGGCCGCGATGTGGCTCACCGGGACGCTGCC